>DASWXG010000224.1:0-3408 GCA_036405615.1 Prosthecobacter sp.
GGCGCATCCAAAGAAGTGTTCTGGCGCTGGGTGGCTGCAATCATTCTCGCGGTGATGGTGATCGGCTACATCCTTTCCGCCCGCTGAACCCGCAGGGTTGTGCTCTGCCCAAGATAGGCTAGAAAGTCAGGACGCTCCGCATGGCCCCAGACCTTTCTTCCATCGCCCTCATCGCCGGAAACGGCATCTACCCCGAGACCTTTGTCAAGGCGGCCCGCAAGGCCGGAGTTCAGAGGGTGGTGGTCGCGGCTTTTGTGAATGAGACGAAACCTGAACTGGCCGGGCTGGTGGACGCCATTGAATGGTTCCGCGTCGGGCAGCTCAGCAAGATGATATCGTTCATGCTGAAGCAGGGGGTGAAGCAAACGGTCATGGTCGGCCAGATTGCCCCCAAAAACCTTTTTGATCTGAGGCCTGACCTGCGGCTGCTGATGATGCTTGCCCGCCTGAAACAGCGCAATGCGGAGACTCTGTTTGGTGCCATCGGGGACGAGATGGCGAAAGACGGCATCTCACTGCTCCCGGCGACAACGTTCCTCGAAGATCTCATGCCGGCCCGCGGCCACGTGGCGGGACCTGCCATCAAAAAACGCCGTTGGGAAGATGCGGAGTACGGCTTCACCATTGCCAAGGAAAGCAGCCGTCTGGACATTGGCCAGACAGTGGTGGTGAAAAACGGCACCGTGCTGGCGGTGGAGGCTTTCGAAGGCACCAATGAGGCGGTGAAGCGCGGTGGTGCCATGGGCCGTGGCGGGGCTACGATGGTGAAGGTTTCCAAACCCAACCAGGACATGCGCTTCGACGTGCCGGTGGTCGGCCCGGACACCATCCGTACCGCAGCGGAGGCCGGGGTGGATCTGATCGCGGTTGAAGCAGGAAAAACCTTATTGTTAGGCTTGGACGAACTGCGCCAGGAATGCCAGCAGAAGAAGGTTTCCGTGATCGCCTTGTAGGGGCGGAGGAGGGGAGGGGGCCGCAGATTTTTTCCAAAAGAGCGGTAAAGTCTTGATTTATCAGGGCAAAATCAGGAAAAATGAGCGCTTCCCGCTCAGGCGGGTCAAAAAACGAGTTCTCCAAACCAACCCCCAATATGTTACTTACAGCAGTTAAAGTCAAAGTCGCCGCCATGGTTGCTGTCGCCGGTCTCGATACCGCCGAAATGCCCAACGCGAGCCAGGCCCTGATTTCCACCCTGGAAAAGCTGGCGGCCGACCAGAAGGCGGCTTCCGAGCAGCCTGGAAAAGGGCCGGATGTGAATGCCTCGTTTAATGCCGCCCTGGCTCAGGTCAATGAGCTCGCCAAAAACGGCGACAAGGACGCCCAGTATGCCCTGGCCCACTGGGGTGTGCTGAGCAACAGCAACGTCAATGAGATCATCGACCTGTATCGCAAGTCCGCTGCCCAGGGCCAGGTGCTCGCCAAGGCTGAACTCGCCCAGGTGCTTCTCCAGGCTTTCCCTCAGGACCAGGAGCGCATGGCAGAAGCCGTGAAGCTGATCCAGGAAGCTGAAGCTGCCAACAACAAGGTTGCCCGCCGCCTGCTTGCCAATCTTCACATCGCCGGTCTTGGCGGCGTGGAGAAGAGCGTGGACAAAGCCCGCGCCCTCCTGGAAAAAGGCAGCGCTGAAGGCGATGGCGAAGCCACTCTCGGCCTCAGCCAGCTGTATGCTGCAGGCGTTCCCGGACTTCCGAAAGATGAGCAGAAGTCCCTGGATTATCTGATCAAGGCTTCCGACCAGAAGAATGCCGTGGCCATGAGCACCTACGCTGCCCGTCTTTTCAATGGTGATCCCGCCGTGGAAGGCAGCAAGGCTCTGGTGAAGAAGGATCCTGAGAAGGCCATCAAGATGTTTGAAGATGCGGCTGCCACTGGCTTCGCCGCTGCCAACCGTCTCCTCGGCTCCATCTATGAGAGCGGTGCGAGCGGAAAGCCACGCGATCTGAAGAAGGCTCTGGAGTACTTCACCAAGGCTGCCAATGCCAATGATGCCCAGGCTCTCTTCCGCCTTGGCAACTACTTTGAAGCCGGCCTCACCGATGGCGAAGGCGACAAGGCCGTGGTGATCGTGCAGCAGAACGCCAAGAGCGCTCTGGACCTCTACCGTCTGGCCGCCCAGAACGGCCAGTCCGAAGCCTTCTATAACGTGGGCGTCTATTATGAAACCGGCACCGTGGTGGACAAAGATGTTGAGAAGGCGTTCTCCTTCCAGCTTCGCGCCGCCAATGCGGGTCTGCCTCAGGCCCAGCACCGCCTTGCCAGCTACTATCAGAATGGCAGCGGTGTGGCCCAGGACCTGGTCGCCGCTATCGGCTGGTATCAGCGTGCTGCGGCTGCGGGGTTCGCCCCCAGCCAGATCGCCCTTGGCCAGATGTATGAAATGGGTGCCGGCGGCCGTCCAGACCCGAAGGCTGCTGCCCAGGAATACACCAATGCTGCCCAGCAGGGTGCTCCCCTGGCAATGCTCCGTCTGGCAAGCCTGTATGAGCGTGGCCTGACCAGCTCCAAGAACGAGCCTGAGCTGCCACGTGCTCTTGCTTATGCAGACCTGGCTGTGGATGCCTCCAACAAGGATGCGCTGGCTGTGAAGTATCGCGACGAACTGGCTGCCAAGATGACTGCTGGCCAGAAAGACGAGGCGAAGAAGATCTACGACAGCCAGAAGAAAGCTGCTGCCCCAGCAGCCACGACTGAGCCTGCCGCTGCTCCGACCAAGCCTGCATCCACCCGGAAGAAATAAGCTGAAAAAGATCAAAAAAGGACTTGCAGCTTTCCGCAGGTTCGCTAATTTCCGGCTCCCCAGACCAGGGGAGCCGGTTTTCATTTCCGGGGCATTAGCTCAGTTGGTAGAGCGCTTGCATGGCATGCAAGAGGTCAGCGGTTCGAACCCGCTATGCTCCACCATCCTGCACGATCAGGATGGAAGCAAAAAGAAGGCAGAAGTCCTTACTTCAAGTGTTTCAGCGCTAGTTCCTCGAACACATTGACCCGCGTGGTTGAGATTCAAAAAGTCCGCCGGTGGCTAACGCTACGAGGTATCAACTCAGGGGAGGATCATACGGAATCAGTGTGTCATGCGGGTTTGCCGTGAATGGCTACCCGCTGTGTTTTGCAGCTTCGACAGGTCTGACTGGCGGAGTCCTTTCGAATATGGGGTGAACAGATCAACCAACCAGAAAGGATCTTTATGAAAACCCTCATCAAACGTCGCCGCGAGTCCGGCAAGATCGGCTGGATCTTCCTGTGGCTTATCGGTATCCCACTGCCCATTCTGCTGATTCTCTTTGTCCTGCGGGGCTGCACCTGACGTCGGTAAAACTGGCTTTCGGCACAGATGCAGGAAGCACGGTTATCTGGCCTGGCTGGCTTCTTTCCGCTCCTCTGACCAGGGCGGATTTGAATGCGAGCCAG
>DASWXG010000225.1:0-8157 GCA_036405615.1 Prosthecobacter sp.
GGAGATGAAACGCATCTTGGAACAAAGCTGTCCGGCCTGTTTGCAGCGGTATTCAAAGTCGCGGGCGAGATCGCGGTTGAAAAACACTACGGCCTCCGTGACGGCCATGCCAAGCTTGGTGCCACCGCAGCAGAGGACATCCACCCCGGCTTTCCAGGTGATGTCTGCAGGCGTGCAGGCGAGGCCGGCGAGGGCATTGAAAAAACGGGCGCCGTCCATGTGCACGTGCAGCCCGTTCTGATGCGCCAGTTGAGTGAGACCGGCGATTTCTCCAGGCCGGTAGGTTGTGCCCAGTTCGGTGCTCTGGCTCAGGCTCAGAGCGCGCGGGCGCGGATAGTGCAGGTCTGTGCGGTGGCTGATAAGACGCGAAACATCAGCAGTTTCCAGCTTGCCCAGCAGACTTTTGGCCGTCAGCAGTTTGGAGCCGTTGGAGAAGAACTCCGGGGCTCCGCACTCGTCTGTTTCCACATGCGCAGTGTCGCTGCAGATGACGCTGTGATAGCTCTGGCAGAGGCTCGCCAGCGAGAGCGAGTTGGCCGCAGTGCCATTGAAAACAAAGAAGACTTCGCAATCCGTTCCGAAAAATTGACGGAAGCTTTCGCAGGCGGCCGCCGTGGTGGCGTCTGCCCCGTAGCTAGGTTGGTAGCCGTTGTTGGCTTCCGCAAGAGCTTCCCAGGCTTCCGGACAGACGCCGGAGGTGTTGTCTGACGCAAAATGGTATTTCATGGAAGGCAGATCTCCGGAAAGGCAGCCAGCGATGCGGATGTCCTGAAAATGGCCGTCGTTTCTTGCAGCCCTTTTCAAAACCCGGCCCTCATTTACTTGGCCACGTAGTCAAGCACGCAGACCTTGTCGAGAACAGGCTTCAGCTTGTCCACGAAGGCCTTGTGTTCCGGATGCGGGAGGTAGGTTTCCAGCCCGGCCTTGTTGGCAAAGGTGACAAAGAAACAGTGGGTGAATCCGTCATTCAGATTCTCCGGGCTGACGTTGGTGCCCCATTCGAAGCCTTCCACGGTATCGATCTTCTTCGCCAGCTGGATGAACTCTTTTTCAATCACCTGGACTTGCTCAGGCGTGGCGCTGTCCTTGAACTTGAAGAACACGACATGGCGGTAGGGGGCGTCGGCGGCTGGGGCGGCGGTCATAAAAAGAAAAGCGGCGGCGAGGGAGAAAAAGAAGGGCTTCATGGTCGTGAGAAAACGCGGAACTCTCTTTTCATGATGCAAGAGACTTCAGGTGTCGAGACTGCTTTTTGGATTCCACGGATGGCGGTAGAAGGGCTCGTCCGTGCGCCGCTGGAGTTTTTCGGGAAAAGGGATCTGGCTTCTGCGTCATGGCGGGGTATGTCTTGCGCCCCCTGCCGCCTATGCCTCCTCCGACAGCCGCCCTCCTTTCCGCCACCGGCCTGGCCCTCTCTTATGGAAACCAGCTTTTGCTGGAGGAAGTGACCCTTGCTGTTTCCGCAGGTGAAAAAGTGGGGTTGGTCGGTCGCAATGGTTGTGGCAAAACCAGCCTTCTCAAGATTTTGGCAGGCGTGGAGCGCCCGGATTCAGGAGACCTGTCCCTGCGGCGGGGCTTGCGCATGGGCTATCTTCCGCAGGAGTTTGAACTGGATCCGCAGAAGTCCGTTCTGGAAAACATCCAGGCAGGAGCGGCAGACCTCACCGGCTGGATCTCCCGCTATGAGGCCGGACAGGGGAGCGAGGCGGAACTGGCGGAGATGCTGCACCAGATCGAAGCTGCGGACGGTTGGAATCTCGACGCGCGCATCCGGGCCACCGCGACTGCCCTTTCGGCACCTGCGCTGGACGCGAGGGTGGGACCGCTTTCCGGTGGCGAAAAACGCCGTGTCGCTCTCTGCCGGGCCCTGGTGGGCCAGCCCGACCTGCTGCTGCTGGATGAACCGACCAACCATCTGGACTCAGATTCCATCCGCTGGCTTGAGGACTGCCTGAAAAGTTTCCCCGGAGCGGTGATCTTCGTCACCCATGACCGTTATTTCCTGGATGTGATTGCCACGCGCATCATTGAGCTTTCGGATGGCCGTTGCTATTCACACCCGGGCAATTACACCGCTTTCCTCGAGAGCAAGGCCCTGCGCCAGCAGATCGCCGAGCAGGCTGAACGCCGTCGCCAGCGCTTCTTGCGGACGGAACTGGAGTGGGTGAGGGCGGGTGTCAAAGCGCGCGGAACAAAGCAGCGCAGCCGGCTGGACGCCTTTTATGCCATCGAGGGGCAGGATGCGCCTCCGGAGGAACGTGAAATGGACCTCCTGCTGCCTCCGCCAGCGACAATGGGCGACATTGCGGTGAACTTGGAAAATGTCGGGGCCAAGGTCGAAACCGACCAAGGTGAGCGCTGGCTTTTCAAAAACCTGGAGGCGGTTTTTCGCCCGGGGCAATGTACTGGCATCGTTGGCCGTAACGGGGCGGGAAAAACTACCCTCCTGCGTATTTGCATGGGGCAGCGGGACCCGGATGAGGGAAAGGCCACCATCGGCAAGAAGGTGGTCTTTAACTACATCGACCAGACCCGCATGCAGTTGAATGGCGAGGGCACCGTGCTGGCCGAGGTAGCAGACCAGGATGATGTGGTCTTTTTCGGCCAGCAGAAGCTGAGCGCCCGGAGTTATCTCCGCCGTTTCCTTTTCAGTGATGATCGCACCAATGAAAGGGTGGACCGGCTTTCCGGGGGGGAGCGCGCCCGGCTCATGCTGGCCAAAGTGCTGAAGCGCGGCGGAAACGTCATTGTTCTGGATGAGCCCACAAACGATCTGGACTTGCAGAGCCTGCGCATTCTGGAAGAAGCCCTCAGCAGTTTTGAAGGCACCTCCATCGTTGTCAGCCATGACCGCTATTTCCTGGACCGGGTGTGCGACCAGATCATCGCCTTCGAAGAAGGCGGCGTGCATGCCCAGGTGGGCAACTATAGCTATTATCTGGAAAAACGGAAGGAGCGGGAAACCCGCGACAAGATGTGGGCTGCGCCTGCCAAGGTCGAAAAAACAGTTCCGGTGAAAAATGCCGGAAAGCCACGCAAACTGACTTTCAAAGAAACGCGGGAACTGGAAGTCATCGAAGACAGCATCCTGGCTGCGGAAGAAAAGGTGGCTGAACTGGATGCCACACTCAATGATCCGTCATTCTATGTCAGCCGGTCCACCGAAGCGGAGGGCTTGATGGCCGAATTGGAAAAAGCCAAAGCGGAGGTCGCCCGGCTCTATGCCCGCTGGGAAGAGCTGGAGGCAGTCAAAGCAGCTTTTGGGGCTGTTTAAAAAAGGTGTGCAAAGTGAAAAGTGGGGCTCTTCCTTCTTTGCGAAATGCATTGTAAGACTGCGCCGACAGGGTTTTCACAGGCACTGTGAAAAACCTTGCCCAAAGATGCACTTTTCAGCTTGCAAACCCCTCTTCAGCGAGAACTCGGGCCATTCTGGCGAACTAATTTAGAAAGGTAAAATACTTACATCTCTTCTTAGGTGGCAATTTGCATGAAATAGGCATCAAAAAGCACCAAAATCAAATTAATGTAAAGATTGGGTTGCTTCCTGCGTGAGGGTGAGCTGAGCCCTTCGAAATTTTCGAACTCAAAGTTATTCTGGAACTTTGTTGAAAATCAATAGGTTAGGCCGCGGGTGATCAAAGGCGTATTGGCGGTTTGTCAACCGTTTGACGGTCCTGGCACGTGACGTTTTCGACCCGTTCCTCTATGGCAAAATGCGTGTTCCACACGCGTCTGCGACCTAACAGATTCTTTAGAGACCTATGAAGAGCGGAAGTAGCTGTCGGCAGAATGTCTTTTTCTTGCCCGAGGTTGCAACCATTGTGAATAAGCTGTGAATTAACGTGGCTAATCCCCTGTTTTCCAGGGAACAGGTCCCCGTGGCACGGTTGCCTCCTGGCTCCGAATTTGTTGAAACTGAACTATGAAACGCTGGCGCATTGCAGGAATTAATTTTGAACATTTTCACATGGGGGATCTGCTCCGTCAGGTCTCCGGTCACCCCGCATGTGAGATCGTTGGGATTTGCGACGAACTGCCTGAGCGGATGGCAGGGGCCGTGAAAAATTTTGATCTGGGGCCTGACCGTGTGTTCACGGACTACCGCGCCTGCCTGAAGCAGACCCGGCCGGACATCGTGGTACTCTGCCCGGCAGCGTCGAAGCACGGGGAGTGGGTGGGCAAGGTGGCTCCCTACGGCGTCCACATTCTCATGGAGAAGCCTTTTGCCGCCTCTCTGGCCGAGGCTGACGCCATGGTGGAGGCTATGAAGGGCACGGGCAAAACCCTGGCGATCAACTGGCCGCTGGTCTGGGACGCAGGCCAGCAGACGGCGCACAGGCTCATCGCAGAAGGCCTCATCGGAGACGTGCGCGAATTTCACCACCACGGTGGCAACCGGGGGCCGCTCTACCACGGCGCGGACAAGACCGAGCATGAACCCACGGCCGAAGAGAAAAATGCCAGCTGGTTTTACAGCCGGGAGCAGGGCGGGGGATCTCTGCTGGACTACATGGGGTACGGCGCCACGCTGGGCACCTGGCATCTGGGCGGAAAGTCGCCCCAGGAGGTGACCTGTGCCTGGGACCACCCCAACGGTCTGGAGGTGGATGAGCACAGCGTCACCATCATCCGTTATGATTCGGGGCTCAGCAAAACCGAGACGCGTTGGGGCACCTTTACGGATCCCTGGACCCACCAGCCGCAGCCCAAGTGCGGGTTTGTCCTGCGCGGCAGCCGGGGCACGCTCTCCTGTTACGACTACGAGAAAACCGTGTGGGTGCAGACCCAGGACCGGCCGGAAGGTTATGCCATCCCGGTTGACGCCGTGGCGGCGCCGAACCGCAATCCGATTGAGCATCTGGTCCACTCTCTCGAAACCGGAGCTCCCTTGATCGGGCCGCTGACGTTGGAGATCAGCCGCATCGGGCAGCAGATCGTGGACACGGCGTATCAAAGCGCAGTCCAAAAACGCACACTGCCTCTGCTGGGTTGATTCCGCCCCTGGTCTCTGCCATTGCTTGCCGCAATGATCCATCCGACTGCGCTCGTTGACCCTTCCGCCAAGCTGGACCCCTCTGTCGTAGTGGGGCCTTATGCCATCATTGAAGGGCCGGTGGAACTGGCGGCGGACTGCAAAGTGGAGGCCCACGCACAGGTGCTCGGCCGGGTGCAGGTGGGTGCAGGAACAGTCATCGGCCGCGCGGCCATTGTTGGTGGAGACCCCCAGGACCTTGGGTTCAAACCGGAAACCGAGAGCGGCGTGGTGATCGGCGCCGGCAATGTCATTCGGGAGCATGTGACGATCCACCGGGGTAGCAAGCCTGGCAGCGTGACGCGGCTGGGCGATGGCAATTTCCTCATGGCTGGCGCGCACCTCGCCCACGACGTGGTGCTGGGGAACCGGAACATCCTGGCCAACTCCTGCCTTCTCGCCGGGCACATCACCGTGGGAAACGGCACCTTCATCGGCGGTGGGGCAGTCTTTCACCAGTTTTTGCGTATTGGTGACGGCTGCGTGATCCAGGGCAACGGCAGTTTTGGCAAGGACATCCCCCATTTCTGCTCAGCCCAGCGGACGAACCGCCTTACCGGGCTGAATATCATTGGCCTGCGCCGCCAGGGCTTCTCGGCGGAGCAGCGCGCGGCGATCAAAGAGATGTTCCGTTTGCTGTTCTGTTCCGGCCGCAATCTCTCCCAGGCGCTGGCTGTAGCCCGGGAACGGGAATGGCCGGAGGCGGCTGCCCGGCTGCTGGAGTTTGCCAGCCAGCCCAGCAAGCGCGGCATCTGCCCCTGGCGCGGCGGGCTGGATGGGGAGGATTGACGGAGGGGCCGGGTGGGAATTTTCCCCCTGCTTTTTCTTGTCACCCTCGGGCCGCTGGCCTATTGAATGCTCTTGGTGCCCTCCCGTTTTGTCCCCCGGCACCGGCTGTTTTTTCAATCTCTCCTGGCATCATGACCTTCTTCCGACTGTGTGTCGTTCTTGGCTTTGCGGCCCTGCTGTGCGTTCCGGGCTTGCGCGCCCAGGCGCTGCTGGATTCTCTTTCCAGCGACCTCAACATTGAGGGCCTTGAGACGACTTATGACCCGGAGACGGGGCTTGCCACGGCGCGCGGAGATGTGCGCATCAGCTACACCGACGTGGAAATTCGCTGCGGCACGGCCAGTTACAATGCGACGACGGGCGAGGTGATCGCCCGTGACGGCGTGGTGATCTGGAAAGCGGGCACGACTTACCGGGGTGAAAACATCATTTATAACGCCAACTCCGGCGAGCTGAGCGGCGACGCCGTGCGCAGTTCCATGCCCATGGACATGGGTTCGTTTTTCTACCAGACGGACAAGTTTGAAACCGAGACAAAGCTCATCCAGAAGCTGGAAGGCGGCGACACCTACTTCACCACTCACGATCTTCAGAACCCCAACTTCCGTCTGCGCGCTCGCAAGCTGACGATTTATCCCGATGACCGAGTGGTGCTGCGGAATGTGACCGTGCTGGCTGGGGACACACCGGTGTTCTGGTTCCCCATCATCTCCCAGCCTTTGAAAGACGAAGTGGGTTTCCGTTTCACGCCCGGTTTCCAGAGCCGCTGGGGCGCGTTCCTTCTGACCCAGTATGGAGTCATTCACGGTGACCACACTCTGGCCAAATACCGCCTGGACCTGCGCGCTTCGCGGGGTGTCGGTGTGGGGGCCGATTTCCTCTCTCTTCGCCACAAGGACAACCGCAAGAACTTTGGCAACCTGAAGCTGTATTACCTGCGCGATTCTGATCCCGGTAACAACCGCACAGGCGAGGCCCGTGGTCCCGTGGGTGAAGACCGTTACCGTGTTAACTTCCAGCACCGCATTTACCTGCCAGGACCGGAAAAGAGCACCTGGTATCTGGACTTTGACATCAACAAGGTGTCGGACGCCCACTTCTACGAAGACTTCTTCTTCAATGATTTCCGTGAAACGCCGGAGCCGGAAAACCAGGTGTCGCTGGTGCACACCGACCCCGCCTATGTGGCCACTTTGATGGCCCGCTTCCAGGCCAATGACTTCTACACAGTCGGTACCAAGCTGCCCGAGCTGGCCATTGACTGGACCCGCCGCCAGCTCTGGAACAGCGGCATCTTCCACCAGGGAACTTTCACAGCCGGTTTGCTGAAGGACGAACTTGGGGATGAAGAAGAGGAGGATTTTTCAAACTTGATCCGCCAGGGCCGTCGTGAACTGGCAAACCGGACAGTCCCCATCCCGGGCTTTTCTTTCGGTGATGACAATATCAGCCGCTACCAGTCCCTTCTGGGGCTGGCCCCAGGTTCGGCTTTGAGCAATGCCGACCTTGCCCGCGGCATCGATCTCTTCTCTGCGCAGTTGGAAGGTGCCGGTTTTGCCCGCGTCCACACGTATCATGAGCTTCTGTATCCAAAGACCCTCTTCGGCTGGCTGAATGTCACGCCGCGCATTGGTGGCGGCGTCACCCACTATTCGGACATTGACGGTTCAGTGAATGGGATCAGCGATTATACCAAGGGCATCTTCCATGCCGGTCTGGATGTCTCCTTCAAGGTGACGAAGACTTGGTCAGATTTTGAAAAACCTTCCTGGGGGCTCAACGGTCTGCGCCACGTGTTGCAGCCTTACATCAACCTGTCTTACCTGGACGCTTCCCAGCCGGAAGACTTCCCGTCCATTGACCGTCTGTCCCCCACCACGCGTCCTCGCTCCATCGACGTACCGATGTTCACGGCTGTGGATGACCTTCGCTCCTGGAACATTGCCCGTATTGGTATGCGCAACCTGCTGCAGACCCGCCGTGACTATACCAGCACGAACAACGGCAGCTTCTACACGGCTTCCAACGAGGATTCCCAGACATTCACCTGGGCCGGTCTCAACACCTATGTGGACGTGTTCATGAAGGATCCGGAATTCGACCGCAGTCTTTCTAACCTTTACAATGAACTCTTCTGGCGCCCGGTGCCGTGGGTGAACTTCTGGCTGGACGCCCAGATCCCTCTGGAAAGCGGCCAAGGCAGCTTTACGGAACTGAACCAGGGCATCACTTTCATGCCTTCCCGAAATGTTCAGCTGACCCTGGGGCACCAGTATGTGAGCGACAGCCCTTACTTTGCGGATTCCAGCCTGGTATTCTCACGCATTTACACACGC
>DASWXG010000226.1:0-1963 GCA_036405615.1 Prosthecobacter sp.
GTGACGCTTCTTTGCCTGTGGGCCGCCTTTGTGACACTCCTGCCAGCATGGGGCCAGACGCCTTCTGACAAACCGCCGCGCCCGGCCGCTGTCCTGGACCCCATTTCGCCAGCACCAGCAGGAGAACCTGTGCTGCCGGCAGGCGGAACAGAAGCGGGCTTCCCGGTGGACATGAACAACTATGAAAACCCTTTGCTGCTCTTCCAGGGCAACAACCAGGGCCTGCCCCAGGTGGATGAAGACAACATTGAACTGCTGCCTCCGCTGTCACCTTACCTGCCTGGTGAAAAGCCGCCGGAAGGAGCACCCGACAAGCCGCTGACACCTCAGGAACTGGAACTCCGCAGCCTGGGTGCCAAAGTGGTATCCTCAGTGGTCGGCATCCGCGTGTGGGATGAGTTTGGCAATCTCCTGAGCAGCGGCATCGGCAGCTTTGTCACCCGCGACGGAGTCATCCTCACGGACACCGGTCTGCTGCATCCGGAGATCGCGGACAAGATCGACTACATCACCACCATCGGTGCAGACGGCAGCAGCCACAAGATCGCCGGTTTCTACATCGCCGATCTCGGCACGGGGGTCACGCTTCTGCAGAGTGAATCACGTGACACCGTGCCGCTGGAACTGGCCCCTGAGATGGACCTTGCCGCGGAACAGGCTTGCCACGTGCTCGCCATTTCAGAAAAGCGCGGTCTCGTCCTCGCCGATGCCAAAGTCCAGCGGGATGCCTCCCTCACCGGCCTCGGCTGGCTGAACCTTCGCGGCAGTGACTCTCCAGGTGCCGTCGGCTCCCCTGTCTTGAGCCGGGATGGCAGGATCATGGCCGTCGTCGGCATGAAGGTGCCACTGCAAAGCTGGATGAACTTTGCCCTGCCTGCGGAAGCTGCGGCTTTCGAACTGAGGAAAACCCGCGCGCCTATGCAGCGTCTG
The DNA here is from genome assembly GCA_036405615.1 of Prosthecobacter sp. Lineage (GTDB taxonomy): Bacteria > Verrucomicrobiota > Verrucomicrobiia > Verrucomicrobiales > Verrucomicrobiaceae > Prosthecobacter. The sequence goes on from DASWXG010000226.1 coordinate 931, forward strand.
GCCAGCCTGCCCCAGACACCCAAACTGCGGGATGTGGCCAACGATCCGGAGTTTGTCTCCGCCTTCAGCACCTTGCAGCAGCGGCGGGTGGAATCCGCCATGCGCAAGCTGGTCCAGCTATGCCGCAAGTATCCGCGCAGTGCCGAGTGCTGGGCCCTGCTGGGTCTCAGCGCCACTTACATGGGGGCCACACCTGAAGCTCTCAACTGCCAGCGCAAAGCCGTGGCCCTGGATCCCAGAGCCGGGCTCTACTGGCACCAGCTGGCCTTCGCCAAACTGCGTGAATCCAGCTCGGGCATGCCGGAAACCTCCGAGGACCGCGAGGCACTCGAACTGGCGGTCGAACAACGGCCCAATGACCAGCTCGCCTGGCTGCTGCTGGCAAGCCGTCATGTGCGCGACGGTGATTTGGGCAAGGCTGAGGATGCCCTTCAGCGTGTGATCCTCCTGGCCCCCGGCTATGCTCAGGCATACTACCTGCAGGCCTATGTGCGCGGCCGGCAAAAGAACTATGACGCGGCCCAGGCCTCCATCACCCAAAGCCTGAAACTCAACTCCGGCTATTCTGAAGCGTGGTACTACCAAGGTCTGCTGCTGGAGAAAAAAGGCGAGACCGAGGAAGCTGCCAAGGCTTACCGCAACACCGTCCGCCTCCGCCCCACCCACCCTCACGCCTGGAAAAACCTGGCCTATGCCTACAAAAAACTGGGAAAAGAGGGCGAGGCACGTGACGCCTTTCTCCAGCACCAGAAGCGCAGCCAGAAAGGCCAGGAGTAAGCCCGCTCACCGGTCCTTTTCTCCGGGGCCGCACGAGTCACTGGCGAAGGCGGGCAAACCTGCGCTAACATCCGGCATGTTCCGCGCCTGGCTTGAACTCGCCCGCATTTCCAATCTTCCCACTGTCTGGACAAACGTCACCGCCGCCTGGCTGCTGGCAGGCGGCCCCTGGCGGGAGGCTGCCCTTGGCTGGCTGGTATTGGCCGGATCGCTTCTCTACACCGGCGGCATGATTTTGAATGATGCGGCCGACCTC
>DASWXG010000227.1:0-2641 GCA_036405615.1 Prosthecobacter sp.
GCATCAATGTCGTAGAGATAGACACCTTCGATTTCATTCACCGCCGGGTCCACGTCGCGCGGCACGGCGATGTCGATGATCAGCAGGGGATTCCAGCGGCGCTTGCGCATGACCTGCTGGACGAGTTCCGGTTTGATCACGAAATGCGGCGCACTGGTGCTGGAGATGATGACATCCACCTCGTGCAGAGCATGCTCCCACTCATCGAACTTCATGGCAGTGCCCTTCATCTCCGCTGCCAGTTCCACCGCCCGGTCGTAGCTGCGGTTGGAGACGATGATGCTCTGGGCACCCCGGGAAAGAAGGCTCTGGGCGCAGGTGCGGCTCATTTCACCCGCTCCTACCAGCATGACGCGGCACTGCTTCAGGTCGTGCACCTTTTCCGCCAGATCCACCGCCACAGATCCCACACTGGTGGAGCCGCGCTGGATGGTGGTGTCATTGCGCACCTTTTTGCCGACTGTGAAGGCCTGCTGAAAAAGCTTGTTGAGGGAACGTCCGGTACCGCCTGTTTCGAGGGCTACTTTGTAGGCCTGTTTCACCTGGCCAAAGATCTCCGTTTCACCCAGTACCATGCTGTCCAGACCGCTGACCACTCTGAAGAGGTGCCGTGCGGCATCGTCAGAACGCAGCCGGTAGGTCACCAGGGCTTCCGCCTGCTCCAGGGGCAGTTCAAAACGTTTCACCAGGTAGTCCACCAGCGTGTCATGGGCATGGCGGGCGTCATCCAGGCTGTGGGTGGCATACAGTTCCACGCGGTTGCAGGTGCTCAGCACCACGCTCTCTTCGAAGCCCGGCAGGCTGCGGATTTCCTGCACGGCTTCCGGCACTTTGGACTCGGGGAATGCCACGCGCTCCCGCACCTCCACCGGGGTGGTGCGGTAGTTCAGGCCCAGGCAGACCAGATGCTCACTGCTGGCGGGTGGGAAAGTCATGTTCAGGTCACGAGCCACAGGGAAACAAACGGAATCACAAAACCAACGGCGGCCAGCCAGGCTGTCTGGCGGGGGGAAAGCGTGTGGCGCCACGCGATGATCCCCATCACCGCGTAGAGGCCCCAGACCGCCCAGGCGAAGATCAGCTTGGGATGGGTGATGGGGGTTTGCAGTTTAAAGGTGATGGCGAGACTGGCGCTCAGCAGCACCAGCCCCAGCAGGACCAGTCTCTGGATGGCCTTGGACAGGCCCTGCACCGGTGGCAGCTGGTAAAACAGGCCGCCGATCATGTGCTTTTTCAAAAACCGGTCCTGCAGCAGATACATCACCCCGGTGATGCAGGCGAGGGCGAAGGCCGCGTACGCGATGAGGGCCAGGGCGGCGTGCAATTCCACCCAGGCATCAATCTTCCCTTTGGCCGGATAGTCCGGGAAAGCGTTGGGCAGCACAAAGGCGATGCTGTGCATGGCCACCACCAGGGGCGCAGTAAACATGCCCAGCAGCGAAACCCGGTAGGCCGTGCCCACCAGGAAGTACAGGAGTACCACGCTCCAGGCTATGAAGACAAGGACGTCCGAAACGCTCTTCATCGGGCACTGTCCCACCACCTGTCCGCGCAGGTAGATGGCCTCCGTCTGCAGCAGCAGACCGATGGCCATGATGACTTTTTGCACCGGGCCGCGTCTCCAGTCGCCCGTTTTCAGCGCCTTGAAGACAGGCACCACCGCCGCCAGGAAGGCGAAGGTGGAAAGGGCGAGCGCCAGGCGATCTGTCATCATGGGTGGGGGAAGCAGTTTCGCGGCGACCAGGCATCGCTGCAACTGCGAAGCTAAATACGCTCGAAAGTCAGCCAAATCCGGCAGCAATTTTCATTTTCAGCGACTTACGCCTTCTTCCAACCGGTTGGCCGGCAGCTTCTGAGGCCTTCGCCTGGGAAGAGAAAGCCCAAACCGGTGCCTGACGAAACGATTGCAGAGAGCAAATTGACAATCTGACTAAGAAGGTCGTCCGTGCGTTGACGGCCAAGCCGGACTCTGGCATCTTTGAAAAAGACGGCCATGCACTGAAACTCCCGTGCTCTCTTGGCTCTTCTGATTTCATGAAAAAACGTTTTTTCCTGCGGTCGGCCCTGGTTTCTCTCTGGGCGGCCTTTGGCTCGGCCTTGACGGCAGCTGCCGCCATTCCCAATCCCCTGCCGCCCGCTCCGGAGCCGGTGGAGGACATTCTCAAGTTGCAGATTTTCCTGGATACCCAGCTTTTTGGTCCTGGAAAGGTGGATGGCCGTCCTGGCGAATTCACCACCAAGGCCCTCAAACGCTATCAAAAGGCCCACGGTCTTCCAGAAACCGAGATGGAAACCCACACGCTGGATCTTTCCAGTGTCACCGAAACTCTCACCACCTATACCATCCGGACCGATGACCTGAAGTTTGTAGGCGACCTGCCCAGCCAGCCTTCCGCCCAGAGCAAAAAGAAGTATCTGCCCTATGACTCCGTGCTGGAGTTCCTGACCGAGCGTTTTCACTGTTCTCCCGAACTGTTGGAATTCATCAACCGGCCTGTGAAAATGAGCAGCCTGAAACCGGGAGATACGGTGAAGGTGCCAAATGTGCAGCCTTTCCTCATTGAGGAGCTCACCCAGATTGCCAGCTTGCCCGAGGTTCCCGAGTTTGCCGGCCGTGTCATCAAGATCGACACCCGCGAGA
>DASWXG010000228.1:0-2021 GCA_036405615.1 Prosthecobacter sp.
GGTGCTCACCCGGGCCGATGGCCTCTACCGCGACCATCGTCTGCGCCGGGTTTACTACAGCGCCTTCAGCCCCATTCCTGAACCCAGCGTGCTGCTGCCCGCCAAACCACCGCCTCTGGTGAGGGAACACCGGCTGTATCAAGCGGACTGGCTGCTGCGCTTTTACGGCTTCAACGTGCGGGAGCTGCTGCCGCAGGAGAATCCTCACCTGGACCTGGAACTGGACCCGAAACTGGCCTGGGCGCTTCGCTTCCGGGAGGTGTTCCCGGTGGACATCAACCGCGCATCCCGCGAGCTGCTGTGGCGTGTGCCCGGCCTGGGCGTCACCAATGTGGCGCGCATCCTGGCCGCACGCCGTTTTGGCCGGCTGGCCCTGGTGGATCTGCAACGCATGCGGGTGAACCTCAAAAAGGTGATGCCCTTCATCATGGCCGCTGATCACCTGCCGCGAACGGCGTTGCTGGAAAGCGAGCGGCTGCGTCAGCACTTCCTGCCTGCCCCCCGGCAGCTGGAACTGAATTTTGAAGCGCCAGCAGTGTCGGCGGAAACACTGCACTCCGCCCGCAGCGGCCAATTGTGAACCTGTTTCTCACCGGGCATGATCACCGCCTTGATTGAACCCACCTTTGAAGACTGGCGCACCCGCGCGCGGCTGCTTTTACAACAGCAGGTAAAGCCGGAGGAAGTACACTGGTCAGACACGTCCCAGGGTCCGGGTTTGCTCCATGAAACAGCGCCGGGGTATGCCACAAACACCGCTTTGGAAATCCGAGTGCCCAAGGACTTCGTGGCGCTTGCCAGACAGGTGTGCGCGCACCGGGATGAGCGGCGCTGGGCCGTGCTGTACCGGCTGCTGCACCGGATCGTGACGGGCGGTGAGCGGCACCTGCTGCAGAACCCGGCAGATGTGGATACCCGCCAGTGCCAGGCCTGGGCAAAGGCGGTGGGGCGCGATATCCACAAGACGCATGCCTTTGTGCGCTTCCGCCTGGTAGGCACCCAGCCTGAAACAGGAAGGGAGCAGTTTGTAGCCTGGTTTGAGCCTGAGCACCGCGTCCTGCGGCTGGCCGCTCCTTTTTTCGAGAAACGTTTTGCCGGCATGGACTGGTCCATCCTGACACCGGATGAGTGTGTGAACTGGGACGGCCACGCCCTGACCTGGATGCCCGGGATGAAGCGCGAAGATGCGCCCGCCGAAGACGCGCATGACGAACTGTGGCGCACCTACTACCGCAGCATCTTCAACCCGGCCCGCCTGAAGGTGCAGGCCATGCAGTCGGAAATGCCGCAGAAGTACTGGAAGAACCTCCCGGAGGCGCAGGTGATCCCGGGGTTGATCTCAGGCAGTGAAAAGCGCGTGAACGGCATGCTGGACACGCCGGGCAGGCCGCTGAAACCGATGCCGGACAATGCCTATCTGAAGGCTTTGCATTCAAGGCATAGAGCAGAATAAAGGCACTTACCGGCTGCGCCGGGTGTGGCGCAACCGCTCGATCTCATGCCTGCGGCTGCCACCCACACGCAGGCTGTCAGACCATTCACGGGCAAAGTCACGCTGGCAGCGGCCGTTGATGAAGGCGATCACCAGCACGGCGATCAATGCGCCGAGGCCCGCCAGGGCCATGTCTTTGTGAGCATCCCACACATCTCCCTGGGTGCCGAGGTAGGCATTGCCAAGATCCCCGCCAAAGACGGTGGCGGCTGCCCATTCGATGAGCTCAAACAGGGCCGAGGTGGAAAGCATGATGTCCAGCGGCAGAAAGTAGGACCAGAACCCTCTGACCCCGGCGACCCGCAGGAAGATTTCGCGGAAGGGATAGGCACACAAAAGCCCGTAGAGGAAGTGCAGCAGGCGGTCGAAATGATTTCGCTCCCAGCCCATCATGGCATTGAAGCTCTGGCCTGTGAGCGCCCTCCACCACTCATCATAAGGCACCTTTTCATAGGTGTAGTGGGCGCCGATTTCGTGGAGGAACAGGAAGAGAAAAATCAATGTGAGCGAGATGCGTGAAAACAGCCGC
>DASWXG010000229.1:0-2003 GCA_036405615.1 Prosthecobacter sp.
CTGCTGGAAAGATTCCTTGCTGATCGAGAACTTCATATGGAAAGACGTGCCTGCTTCTTGAGTCGAATGGCCCTTTTTATCAGAGGCAAGACGAACGGCAAGGAGTTTGGCGGGGAAAGTGTGGGAGGTTGACGAATAGGACAGGTGGCAAAAATCTGCGCCGGGGCAAGCCAATGCTGCGATCTGCGGGAGTTTTTTAGGTCAAAATGGTTTTCGCGGGGCCTGGATACCCCGGGAAGCTCACTTCTTCTTTTTGCCCTTCGTTTCCGGCTTCTTCCAGATTTCGACCGGAACATCGTTCGCCTGCTTTTCTCCGGATGTGCTCCGGCCGTTGGCCACGATCTCTTCAAGCTTGGCAGTCAGGCGTTGGGCGATCTCCGGTTCCTGCGGGTAGAGGTTTTCCCTTTCCCCCAGATCCGTTTCCAGGTTGAAAAGCTGGGCCGGAGGAGCGTTTCGGGCTTCTTTGCCGGGGCGTGGTGCGCTCCAGCCGCCGGAGCCGGGGCAGAGGGCCAGTTTCCATTTTCCCTCGCGGATGGCAAAATGGCCCTGGATGCTGTGATGCACGACACTCTGCCGGGCGCTGGCTGAGGTTTCTCCTGTCAGCGCGGGAAGAAAGCTGAAGCTGTCTTCACCGGCATTGGCAGGAACGGGTGCTCCTGTAATTTCAGCGGCGGTGGCGAAGAAGTCGGTGAGGCAGGCGAGCTGGGGGCTGGTCTGGCCCGGTTTTACCCGGGCTGGCCAGCGAACCAGAAAAGGCACGCGGTGGCCGCCTTCGTAAATGTCCGCTTTGTGGCCGCGCATTTTGCCGCTGGGATTGTGACCTTTGGCGACGAGCGTTTCGAAATCGACACTGGGGGAGCAGCCGTTGTCGCTGGTGAAGATGATCACGGTATTTTCAGCCAGCCCATGGTCATCCAGAGCCTTCAAAAGCCGGCCCACAGCGGCATCGGTCTCCATCACAAAATCCCCATACTGGTTGAGTCCGCTTTTGCCGCGCCATTCGGGATTTGGCAGAATGGGGGTATGCGGAGAGGCCAGGGGCAGGTGCAGATAGAAAGGTTTGCCCGACTTGGCATCGGCGGCTTTGCTCGTCACATAGGCCACTGCTTTGTCCACGAGGGTGGGCAGGACTTCATAACCGGTGAAGCCGGGGGCTGCAGGGCCTTTGCGGGTGTACTTTTTGGTTTCCCCTTGTACCATCTCGATCTCCCGGTCTTCAGTCGGCTGGGTGGTCACCTGGCCGTTTTCGATGAAGCAGTAGGGCACCATGTCCAGCGAGGCACTGATGCCGAAGTAGTAGTCGAATCCCGCTGCGTTGGGCCCGTTTTTGGCAGGCTGGGTGAAGTCCACGCTCCACACCTGTTCCGGTGTTTCGATGTTCAGTTCGGAAACCGTCTTCCCTTCCTTGACCTTCCAGTCCATGCCCAGGTGCCATTTGCCAATGCATGCGGTGTGGTATCCCTGAGCTTTAAGCAAGGAGGCCACCGTGGCCCGGCTTGTGTCGATGAGGTGAGGGCTCAGCCCTCCAAGCACCCCTTTTTGCAGTTTGGTGCGCCAGTTGTAGCGTCCCGTGAGGGTGCCGTACCGGGTGGGGGTGCAGACGCTGGACGGCGTGTGGGCATCGGTAAAGATCACGCCCTCTTTGCCGATGCGGTCCATGTTAGGCGTGGCAATTTTGCCCTCGGGATTCAGGCATCTCACATCTCCATAGCCGAGGTCGTCACAGAGAATGAAAATGAAGTTAGGCTTCTCGGCGGCAGTCAAGGCACTGCCGAAGGCGGCAAAAAGGCAGGTGAAAAGGATCTTCAATTTCATGGTGTGTCTGGAAGGGACGAGAGCGGTCAATCATCAACAACAAGCCCGTGTGTTTCATCGGCATGTGCCAGATGCACCCGGGCAGTGTTGCCGGTTTCTTTGGTGCCTTTGTTGGTGGCGAGCAGGAAGCGGCCTGGGGCGATACGGGTGAGGCCCACAGCGGCATTGATCTCCCAGCGGCCGGTGAT
>DASWXG010000230.1:0-3662 GCA_036405615.1 Prosthecobacter sp.
CCTTGCCTGAATCACCGTTGCTCCGGGACGCTCCGCGCAGTTCCGAACCAGACGGCTCACGGCACCTTAAAGCCCACCCACGGTCCGGCCCAATCCAGGAAAGCAGTTCACTGATCCGCCAGATCGATGCAGCCCCGTCTCTTGCCTTTCTTTCGGGAGATGGTTACGTCACAATCCGTTTCGGCTTATCTTTACGATATATTGCTGCATGAAAACTTTCTTTCGCAGGTGCCTTTCCACCATGACGCCGTCCTTTCTCGGCGACGGCTCGCGCGGCATCGGCTGCCATCCGCGGCTGCTCATGGCGGTGCTCATCATCGGCGGTACCCTGGCGTACCATTTCATGAGCACCACGGAGTACAAAAACGAGTTTACCGGCCGCACTCAGCGGCTGGCCTTTGCCTCGGCGGAAGAAGAGATCGCCATGGGGTTGCAATCCGCCCCCATGATGATCCGCCAGATGGGCGGCCAGTCCCGCGATGCTCAGGCCCAGGCCACGGTGGACCGGGTGGGGGCAAAGCTGGTGCAGAGCACTCTGGCCCGGCAGACACCTTACCGTTTTGAATTTCACCTGCTGGGCGACCGCCAGACCGTCAACGCCTTTGCCCTGCCGGGCGGCCAGATCTTCATCACGGAAGCCCTCTACCGGCTTTTCAAAAATGAAGACCAGCTGGCGGGCGTGCTTGGCCACGAGATCGGCCATGTGGTGGGCCGCCACTCCAATGAGCAGATGGCCACCGCACGTCTCTGGCAGGGGCTAGCCCAGGGCGCGGGCGTGCTGCTTTCAGACGAACGCAGCAACGCAGGGGCGCAGATCGCCCATGTCGTCGCCAACATGCGGGTGATGAAATATGGCCGCGATGACGAACTGGAATCCGATGAACTGGGCATCCGCTTCATGCTGGATGCGGGTTATGACCCGGAGGCGATGATCGGGGTCATGGAGATCCTGGCCAAAAGCTCCGGCGGCAGCCAGCAGCCCGAGTTCATGAGCACCCACCCGGCCCCGGCCAACCGTGCCGAGCGCATCCGCGAACTCATCGCCCAGATCCGCGCGGAAAAGGCCGGCAAGACCGCCCGTTAAAAAACAGCACAGCTCAAGGCAGCAGGCTCCCCCGGTTTCAACCGATTCTCCTTTCATTTTCCCCACCATGTCCAACCGGGCCAAACGTGTCCTCTGCCTGCTCGTTGAAGGCTTTGAAGAAATCGAAACCATCACCCCTGTGGACCTGCTGCGGCGCGCCGGGGCGGAGGTGGTGATGGCTTCCCTGTCAGACGGCATTCATGTCACAGGCCGCAGCCGCATCGTCATGCATGCCGATGCGCTGCTGAGCCAGGTGATGGAGACAGACGGTGCTTCCGGTTTTGACCTGCTGCTGCTGCCCGGCGGCCCCGGTGTGCAGCGTCTGCGGGAAGATGGCCGCCCGGCCGCCCTGGCGCGTGAGTTTGCAGTCCGGCAGAAACCCGTGGCAGCCATCTGCGCAGCGCCGCTGGTGTTGCTGGATGCAGGTCTGTTGCAAGACCGCCGCTTCACCGCCCACCACTCCACCCTTTCCGAACTCCCCGGTGCCCTGGCATCTGAAAGAGTGATCGTGGACGGCCTGGTGACCACTTCACGCGGTGCCGGCACCGCCCTGGATTTCGGCCTGCAACTGGTGCGACAGCTCTATGGTGACGCTGCCGCCCAGGAAGTGGCCCAGGCCGTGATGGCGTGAAGGGGCAGGTCAGCGGTACCGCCGTGCCAGGAGTGAGGGCACCCTGCCCTCAGCTTGGAAAAAAGTTTGCCCTGGTGGACGGCAGCCGCAGGGGCCGCCTTCAAAGATCCACGCTTTGCATGAGGCGGGCGACATCCACCTGCAAGCCGGGGTGCTCAGCCTCCAGGGCGTCTTTGAGGGAGGCGGAGTGTTCAGGTTCCCCATGCACCAGGAAGACACGGCGCTTGCTGCCCTGGATGCGGTTGAAGTAACCGAGCAGTTCGTCGTGGTCCGCGTGGCCGGAGAAAGAGTCCAGGGTCTGGATCTCCGCCTTCACCTGGAACTCATCTCCGAGAATGTTGACTTTCTCAAAGCCGTTGCGCAGCTTCCAGCCCAGGGTGTGCTCCGCACAGTAGCCGACGAAGAGCACAATGTTGTGAGGATTGCCCACATTGTTGCGCAGGTGGTGCAGGATGCGGCCGCTTTCCGCCATGCCGGAGGCGGAGATGATCACCGCCGGTCCATGCTGGAAGTTCAGCGCCTTGGATTCATCCACAGAACGGATCAGCCGCAGCCCGTCAAAGCCGAAGGGGTCGTCCTTCATGAACACCGCCTGGGCGATCTCCGGCCGCAGGGAGCTGACGTGCATGCGGAAGATTTCGGTGGCCTTCACGGCCAGCGGGCTGTCCACATACACCGGCACCGGCGGAAAGCAGTTTTCACTGCGCAGCTTGTCCAGTGTGTAGAGCAGCTGCTGGGTGCGCTCCACCGCGAAGGCGGGGATGATCATGCGCGCGCCCCGGGTCTGGATCTCGCGGATGAGGTGGCAGATGTGCTCGGAGGTCTGCGCGGCCAGTTCGTGTTTGCGGCCGCCGTAGGTGCTTTCCATGATCACATAGTCCACATCTTCGCTGGGCGCGGCGGCATTCAGCAGGTCGTTACCGGGCCGTCCCACATCGCCGCTGAACAGCAGGCGGCATTTCTTGCGGGTGAGGTGGTCTTCCAGATCCAGGATCACCTGGGCGCTGCCGAGGATGTGGCCTGCATCAATGAATGTGAGCGTCACACCGTCGGCGATCATCATGCGGCGGCCGTAGCTGACGGTGACAAACTGCTCGAGGCACTTTTCCGCATCCAGCATGGTGTAGCTGGGCTCCAGAAGGGGGAGATCATCACGAACACGCTTTTTGTTAAGCCAGGCGATGTCGTTCTCGTGAATGTGAGCGGCGTCCGGCAGCATGATGCTGCACAGGTCGCGTGTGGCCGGGGTGGCGTAGATGTTGCCGGCAAAGCCTTTTTTGCAGAGCTGCGGCAGGTTGCCCGCATGGTCGATGTGGGCGTGGGAGAGCACCACACAGTCCACTTTTTCAGGATCAAAGGGGAAGTCCCGGTTGCGCTCCATCGAGTCCTTGCGGTGGCCCTGGTAGAGACCGCAGTCGAGCAGGATGCGCTGCCCGTTGATTTCGACAAGGTGTTTGGAACCCGTGGTGGTACCGGCTGCGCCGCAGAAGGTGATTTTCATGATGCCTGTCCCTATCCCAGCCGGGAACCGCTGCGGAGGCAAGCCTGAAAGCTGCCCGGCTTTTGCGATGCACGCCCCCAAAAAAAGGCGGTTCTGCCCGGAGACAGAACCGCCTGCTGCAACATGCAAGATGCTAGATGCTGGCTTAAATCACTCCGCAGCGGGCAGCAGTTGCAGGGCATCCAGAATGACAAAACCTTCCGTGCCCTGGTTGGACACGGTGAGCACGCTGTCCCCTTCGGCCGAGAGAGTCACCTTGCCCAGGCTGCGGAAGGGCTGGCCGTCTGTCAGCTTTACTTTCTGGTCCGCGTTCAGGCGTGTTTCCTTGCCGCCGCTCCGGATCACCACCGGCACGGCCGAGGCGCGCGTTTCATGGGCGGAATAGGCCATGCGGACCTCATACGTTCCAGCCCGTGGGGCTTTGAAACGGAAGGTGGCGACGGCTT
>DASWXG010000231.1:0-8224 GCA_036405615.1 Prosthecobacter sp.
ATAGAAACCTTCGGCATGAGGGAAGCCAACATAAACGCAAGGCTTGCTGGCGTAGCGGACCCTCAACTTCTGGCCATTCTCCGTCGAGACAGTGACACTCTGCCACCTCCCCCACGATGGAAGAAGCGCCCAAGCTAGAAAGGCAAATGCGCCGACGGAGACAAGTAGCCACAAAGACCTTCTCATAACGTCTTGATGCCAAGTTATCTGGGCTCCTTCTTTCCGCAGCAACCGCTTTGACACTTCGGCAATCGGTAAGGTTCTATCGGCTTGCTACAAACGACGCATGTTCCGGTTTCCAGCCACCCGCTCTCGCCGCGCCCTATCTCCGCACTTCGTCCAGCGCGGCCACAAGGTCGGCCTCCGTCACATCGCTGCTGACAAAGGCGTCGCCCATCTTGGGCAGCAGCACGAAACGGATCTTGCCGGTTTCGAACTTCTTGTCCATGCGGGTGATGCGCAGCAGTTCGTCATTGTCGAAGGTCTCCGGCAGTTTCACAGGCAGTTCATACAGGCCCAGCAACTCCAGCAGCTTCTCAAAATCCGCCTGAGGCAGCCCTGCCTTTTTCACCGAGAGCCAGCCCGCCGCCCGCAGGCCCAGGGAGATGGCCTCGCCATGCAGCAGGGTGCCGTAACCGGCCGCCGCCTCGATGGCGTGGCCCAGCGTGTGGCCAAAGTTCAGCAGCGCGCGCAGCCCCTTGGTTTCAAATTCATCCGCCTCCACAATCGCGGCTTTGATGGCGATGTTGCGGCGGATGAGATCTGCCAGATCCCCCTGCCCTGCCGCCACCTGCTCAATCGCCGCCAGCATGGACGCATCGCGGATGCAGGCGTGTTTGATGATCTCCGCAAAACCCTCGTTCCATTCGCGCTTGTGCAGCGACTTCAGCGTCGCCACATCCGCAATCACATGCACGGGCTGGTGGAAGGCCCCCACCATGTTCTTCGCATCGGGAAGGTTCACGCCAGTCTTGCCACCCACACTGCTGTCCACCTGGCTCAGCACCGTGGTGGGCACCTGCACATACGGGATGCCGCGCTGGAAGATGCTGGCGCAGAAACCGCCCAGATCCCCAATGACACCACCGCCCAGGGCGACCACAAAACTCTTCCGGTCCAGCCCCGCGCGCACCATTTCACCGCACACGGTCTGCGCGCTCAGCAGGGACTTGCTGGCCTCGCCCGCAGGCACTGTGATGAGATGCGCGGTCTTGCCCGCAGCACGCAGGCTCTCCAGCACCAGTTCGCCATACAGCGGACCGACGTTCGAGTCGGTGATCACCGCACAGCTTTTCCGCTCAGGCAGCAGCTTTGCCACCTCCGCGCCGATTCCCGCAAGGATCCCGGAACCCACCTGCACCGTGTAACTGCGCGAGCCGAGATCTACGGCAACGGACTGGACAGGGCTGGCGGCGGGGGCGGATTCAGCAGGCATGGAAAAAGGTTGGAAAGTTGGGTGAACACAAACTCTGCCGCAGTCTGCGAATCCAGGCAAATCGTTTGCAGCCACGTCTCCCGGCGAAACCAGGTGCCCTGCCGTTTGGCATAACGCCGCGTGGCCTGCTGCATGGACTCCACCGCCGCCTCCAGCGTCATCTCCCCGCGCAAGTGCGCCTGCATTTCACGGAGGCCGATGGCCTTCTCCGCCGTGGGTCCCAACGGCGGCAGCCCGGCCACTTCGGCCAGCAGCCCCTCCGCCAGCATGCTGTATACACGGGCATTGATGCGCGCATACAGCGCCTCCCTTTCCCAGGCCAGCACCACCCCGCAGCCGGCCGGTTCCGCCTGTGAAAACGTCTGCCTCAGCGCCGACTGCGGCTGCCCGGTCTGCAGGCAGATTTCCAAGGCCCGGCTGACGTAACGCGGATTTGCCAGCGGCACATTCTCCCCCGCCTGCGGGTCCAGCGTCAGCAGCAGCTCCCGCGCCTCCTCAGCCGTCATCGCCCCCACCCGCGCCCGGATTTCCACGTCCGGCGGCGGCAGCGGGGCCAGCCCGTGGGACAGGGCCTTGATATACAAACCGGACCCGCCCACCACGATGGGCAGCCTTCCCCGCAGAAGGATCTCTTCAATCACCGGCAGCGCCATCTCCCGGTAGCGTTGTGCATCGCAGCTTTCCGTCACCGGCAGCACCCCGTACAAATGATGCGGCACGGCAGCCCGTTCTGCGACCGAAGGTTTCGCCGTCAGAATGTCCATGCCTTCATAAAGCTGGAAGGCATCCGCATTCACGATCTCACCACCGGCACGCTCCGCCAGCTTCACCGCCAGCGCTGACTTCCCGCTGGCCGTGGGGCCGACGATGAAGAAAGGCATGGAAAAGCGGCTCGACATATCTTCCCCTAGCTGACGTATTGTCTCCTGTCCATGAAACCCCTTCTTCCATTCCTGCTGGCAGCCCTGCTCTCCGCCCCCGCCGTCGTTTCAGCCCAGGGCGAAGGCGCGCCGGACCCGTCCCAGGCACAAGCCCAGGTGCAGGAGCTCATGAAGCAGCTGTTCGATCCGCAAGCCTCGCAGGAACAGCTTTTGGATGCCGTGAAGAAGGCCGGCATGGCAGGCATCCCGCGCCAGCAGCTCATCGAGGCCAAACTCGTCTGGGGCCTGCGCCGGCAGGACACCGCCTGGCTGGAAAAGATCACCCCGGAACTGGAAGTGCTGGCCGCCAACTTTGACCGCACCCAGTCCGCCGGCATGAAATCGGCCGAAGAAATCCGCTCCTTCATCGCCTACTCCAAGGCCCTCCAGGCCGAGGCCAAAAAAGACACCTCCGCGTTTAAAACGCAGATCCTCGACGCCATCTGGCTGAACCCCACCCAGGCGGCGCTCTTCACCCAGCTCATCGAAAAACACCAGATGGAGGCCAAGATGGCCAACCTGAAGGTGGACCTCACCCAGGTCATCACCACCCACGACGGCGAGGCCACCACGCTGGCCGACCAGCTGGGTGACAAAAAAGCCCTGCTGGTGGACTTCTGGGCCTCCTGGTGCGGCCCGTGCATGCAGCTCATGCCCGAACTGAAAAAGAAGGCCGAACTCCTGGCCCAGCACGGCATCGTCGTGGCCGGCATGAACAAGGACGACCAGAACGCCCAGACCGTGTCTGCCAAAATCCGCGAGGAGCAGGAAATCCAGTTCCCCTGGCTCATCGAGCCCGCCGACCGCCCCTTCACCAAGCTGCTCGAGATTGAAAGCATTCCCCGCATGGTGCTCATCGCCCCCAGCGGGCAGGTGCTTTTCAACGGCCACCCGCAGGATCCCGCGCTCTGGGCCGCCCTGGCAAAGGTGAATCCCGAAATCAAGGCTCCCTGAGAGGCCTATTTTGCCTCCCCAAAGCCCTGACGTTCTGCACTTTGCACGCAAGCGGGCGCAATTCTTGCGCAAGTCCTGCCACGCCCTGGTCAGATCATGAAAAGAGGTTGCTGGCAGAGGGATTTTCGCAACAGTCACGATTCTGCCACACGCACTCATGGAATCTATCGGCGAAGGTCATTATCGAACACTCCCACTCGACCGAAATCGGGAACTCCTGAAGACTGCTCGCGAAGAGATTTACAAGTCCATCGGCGACGTCCACCTGCCTGTGTACATTTGGGAACCGCAGGGAGAGAAAGCCCCGCTGTATCCAAAGTCCGTGGCCGCCTTCTTTTTCAGCAGCGGCTGGGACAACGGCCAAATCGCCCAGTTCGCCCCGCATTGCGTTTACTTTGCCTCCCGCGGCATGATGACGATGGCCTTTGACTATCGCATCACCCACCGCAACCACGGCGGCCCCCTTGAGGCCATTGCCGATGCCCGCTCCGCCATGCGCTGGATCCGCCTGAATGCGGTGGAGCTTGGCATCAACCCCGGCAAGATCGCCGGTGTCGGCGGCAGCGGCGGTGCCCACGCCATCGCCTCCGCCGCCATGCTGAACGGCTTTGACGATCCTTCGGATTATCTGGACAGCAGCCCCGTGCCCAACGCGCTCGCGCTGTTTAACCCGGTGCTCGATACCTCCAAAAAAGGCTTCGGTCTCGACCGCTTCCCCGATGCCGGCGTAGCCAAGGATGCCAATCTCATCCGGGCCATCCGCCCCGGCCTGCCGCCCATGCTGCTGATGCACGGCACCGCCGACCGCGTGGTGCCCTTTGCCGGCACCTATGAGTTTGCCCGCAAGGCCAGCAAGAAGAAGAACCTCTGCCGCCTCATCGAGTTTGAAGGCCAGGGCCACGGCTTCTTCAACTTCAACCTCTCTTTCGAGATGTACGAAGCCACCCTCATGGCCATGGACGAATTCTTCGTCGAACTCGGCTTCCTCGAGCCCGACCCCGAAGCCGGTCTGGGCAAGGCGGACTATTGAGAGTCCCAGCTTGGAGGCAGAAACAAGGAAGTGTGAGGCCAGGACCGCGTGGATGGATTCATCTCCCGCGCACGCTCAAGCCTGATCCCTCCATTTCCCCTCTCATCGGAATGACGGCACTCGCTTCCGCCACCTCCTCACCGCCCGGCCATCACTGACGGTTGCAAACCGGGCCGCCCTGCCGGACAAGTATGGCCGTTTCAACCAATCATGAAGATTCTTGTCACCGGCGGTGCCGGATTCATCGGCTCCCATACCATTGAGCGGCTTCTCAGCGCCGGCGGTCACCAAGTGACCCTTCTCGACAGCTTCAACGATTACTACAACCCCGCCATCAAACGCGCCAACGTCCGCGCCTTTGGCGGCCAGGTGAACGTGTGCGAGGGCGAACTGACGGATGCCCCGCTCATCCACCGCCTGTTTGAAGAAGGGCAGTTTGACGCCGTCATCCACCTCGCCGCCCGTGCCGGCGTGCGCCCTTCCATCGAGCAGCCCGAGTTGTACATCGACACCAACATCAAGGGCACTTTCAACCTTCTGGAAGCCGCCCGCCGCACCGGTTGCAAACACTTCGTCTTCGCCAGCAGTTCCTCCGTCTACGGCGTGAACAAAAAGGTGCCGTTCAGCGAGGAAGACCCCATCCTGCAAACCATCAGCCCCTATGCCATGACCAAGATGGCGGGTGAGCAGATGTGCTCCAACTACAGCCACCTCTACGGCATCAAGACCGTGAGCCTGCGCTTCTTCACCGTCTATGGCCCGCGCCAGCGCCCGGACCTCGCCATTTCCAAGTTCACCCGCCTCATCGAGGACGGCCTGCCCATCGACAAATTTGGCACCGGCGAAACCGCCCGCGACTACACCTACATCCACGACATCGTGGATGGCATCATCGGCGCACTGAACTACACCACCGGCCCCATCTGTGACATCTTCAATCTCGGCGGATCACAGACCGTCACGCTCAACGACCTCATCCGCAGCATCGAAGAAGCCGTCGGCAAAAAGGCCACCATCAACCAGCTGCCCGACCAGCCCGGCGACGTCCCCCTCACCTCAGCCGATGTCAGCAAAGCCAACCGCCTGCTGAACTTCAAACCCCGTACCACCATTGCCGAAGGCGTTCCCGCCTACGTCGCCTGGTTCCGCCAGATGCGGGCCGAAGGTGTGACCGTGTGCTGATCCTTGACCCGGCTGCAGCGACAGGAGAGCGCCGCAACACGATGAGGGCAGGATGCCCTCGCAGCACTCGCAGCCTCATGCAGTGAGGCGGGCACTCTTGCCTGCCTGCTGAGGGCCGGGCTTCGCCCAGTATTCATCACTCCCACCAAGCGGACACAGCCCGTCCCTGCATCTTCCAGCCACAAAAAAAGCGGGGCTGTTTCCAGCCCCGCCGCATGATTGGATCCACAAAACAGACACCCCTCTCAAACTCATGGAGGTCTGCCACTGAAGGTCAGTTCTCCGTATACTTGCCCAGCGCGCGGAACTTCTGGTAGCGCGCTTCCAGCAGCGCGCTGGTGCTCAGTTTTTCCAGATCCGCGATGGCGTTCAGCACAGCGTCCTTCAGGGCCATGGCGGCCGTGTAGTGGTCATTGTGCGCACCGCCCGCAGGCTCCGGCACGATGCCGTCAATGATACCCAGCTTGGACAGGTCCTGCGCGCTCAGCTTCAGGGCGGAGGCAGCCTCCGGTGCGTGCTCGCGGTGTTTCCACAGAATGGCAGCACAGCCCTCGGGGCTGATCACGCTGTAGTAGGCGTTCTCCATCATCAGCACTTTGTCCGCCACGCCGATGCCCAGGGCACCGCCGGAGCCGCCTTCGCCGATGACCACGGCCACCACGGGCGTGCGCAGGGTCATCATTTCACGCAGGTTGAAAGCGATCGCCTCGGCAATGTTGCGCTCTTCGGCACCAATGCCAGGGAAAGCGCCGGGGGTGTCGATGAGAGTCACGATCGGCAGGCCAAACTTCTCCGCCATGCGCATGAGGCGCAGCGCCTTGCGATAACCTTCCGGGTGTGCGCTGCCAAAGTTGCGCAGCAGGTTCTCCTTGGTGTCGCGGCCCTTCTGGTGGCCGATGATCACCACCTTGCGTCCGCCCCAGATGGCGAAACCGGCGGGCATCGCCTGGTCATCACCGATGTGGCGGTCGCCGTGCAGTTCAGTGAAGTCTTCACAGCAGTGCTTCACGTAGTCCAACATGAACGGCCGGTTGATGTGGCGGGAGATTTGCACGCGCTGCCAGGGGTTCAGGTTGTTATGAATGTCACGGAGCATGGACTCCGCCTTCTTCTCCATATCGGCGATCTGACCGGCCAGCTTGTCCGAAGGCTTCGCGGCAAACTTCTTTTTGGCCTCCTCAATCTCTTCACGCAGTTTGAGGACAGGCTTTTCAAATTCCAGGACGTTTTTCATGCAAAAGGGGTAAGGGGCAAGGCGGGGTTAGCGGGTAAAGTAGAGTTTGGAGCCATTGCGGACCAGGGCAAACATTTCCTCAAGGTCCGCGCGGGCCAGGAAAACACCGGATTCCGGGCCGTCATCCAGGTCTGGAAAAGGGTCTGCAGCGGCGGCCGCAGCCGCACCTTTCTTGCCCTTCGCAGGAGCGGGCGCGGGCGGCGGCGGAGCGGGGGGCTTGGGCAGGGGCGGTGTGCGCAGCACCACGCCCGGGCGGCTGCCCGGCAGCCACTTCTCAGCGGAGATGTAACGCGCGTCGTCAGACTGCACCAGCTTGCCCTCCGCCATGGCGGACTTGCCTTTGATCTCCATGTCTGAAGGCACCCGCAGGCCGCTGGGCAGGCGGATCTCGCTGGCCTGGTATTCTTTGAAGAACAGCTCCTTTTCGCCCACCTTGCGCAGCAGGGTCACCGTCTTGGCGGAGACATCCACCTTCAAGTTGAAGTCCAGCGGCAGGATGGTCAGGTGGTCGCCGGGCTGCAGCATGGTGCTCATCAGCCCGTTCAGGCGCACCAGCAGGTCGATCGTGGTGTTTTGCTTGCGGGCGATCAGCGCCAGGCCCTCTCCCGGCTGCACAATGTGGTCCTTCTTGCCCACTTTGGACTCGGAGGCAAAGAGCTGGTCCATGTTGATCTCGCCGATGATCCGCTTGGCCTCCACGCAGGTGGGCGACTCCGGAAACTGGGTGATGACCTTGAACAGCCCGTCCCGCCCGTCCTCGATCTTGCCTTCCTTGATGAGCTCAATGGCCGCGTCAAAGCGTTTTGCCCCCGGATCAATCAGCGGCATGTCACCCTTCTTGATGGTGGCAATCTCCGCCTGCACCCGTTTGTCAGGCTGCAGGATCTTGTCGTAGATGTAGTACGCAGCCGCCATGCTGCCCAGGGTCACACCCAGGACGATGAGGAACAGCAGGAGCTTGAGCTGCGCTTTGGCCATAGATCAGAAAGCAAGGGGCTCAGCCGAGAAGGCCGCGCCGCTTGAAGTCGAAAAGATTGATCTTTTGGGACTTTTCAATCATTTCCACGGTGAATTTCAGAAGACTGATCTCCCACGTGTCATCCACGCCGGAGATCACGGCGCGCATGGGATTGCCAGAAATGCGGATGTCCTCCAGCAGTTTGCCGCAAACGGCCTCCACAGGTTCATGCACCACGTCCTCGGTCATGTCGTCCATCTTGAAACGGAACCCGTATTTCAAGATCGCCAGCCGGTGCAGGTTTTCCTTCAGGAAGTCGCCAAAGGCCTCGCCCTGGGGGCCAAAGCCGTCAAAGTCAAAGTCCGCCACGGCCGCAGGGTCCGGGCGCAGGATCAGCGGTTTTTCCGCCGTCAGCTTCCCCTGGCGGATACGGGTGGTGTTCACCTCGTCCATCAGTTCGGACACCAGCTGGAACTCGAACTGCGTCGTTCCAAAGGTGTCAATTCTCCGG
>DASWXG010000232.1:0-4966 GCA_036405615.1 Prosthecobacter sp.
CCCGGGCAAAGATGGAGGCGGCCTCATCCGCATTCCAGAAGTACTCCAGGTTCACCACCTGCTTTTGAATCTCCGGTGGCAGCGGGTCAAAAATCAATCGTTTGTTATGCCCCATTTCCTTGATGGTCTCAGGCGCAATCAACACTTTGTTGCCGGTGGCCTGAACCCATTTGGTGATGAGCTCGCGGAAGCCGGCCGCGCGGCGCTGGTCATCTTCCACCTGCTTCGGCGTGGGGTGCAGCGGGTTCAGCTTTTCGGGGCGCGGGTCATCCACTCCGGGGGCTTTGGGCGTGTTGGTGCGCAGAAGCACAGTGATGAATTTTTTGTCCTCAAGACCCAGCTTTTTCATCGTGGCCAACCCTCGTTCTTCATCACGCACATCAATGCCAAAACAGCCGTCCGGGGCGAACTCCAGCACAGGCGTCTTGACTCCCGCTTCCTGCAGCATCTTCAGCGTGCGGGACTCCCGGGTGTAGATGAAGGAAGCGTTGTTTAGCAACTCCATGTTTTCCGCTCCCTTTTCACCGCTGACCATGGTTTTGAAATAGGACTGGCCGTACATGCCGTAGGGCTTGCCCAACGAGCGGCAGTATTTGGTCCAGGTGGTGTCCTGTCCCATGCCCGAATTGCGGATGAAGAGGTCGCATTCCTTGACGGCTTTTTGCAACTCCGCATCCTTCATGCTTCGGCCAAGCACATTGCCTTGAAGAAAAGTCACCTTGGGGAAGCGCTTCTTCAGCATCTCCGTCACGCGTTCGTCCAGCTTCATGGCCCACACGGTGACCTGCACCTGGGGCAGGTGCTGTTCCAGGATGTGCAGCGTCCCCGGCGTGTGGCCAATATCACCGATGTTCACGGTGTCCCACGCGGACTGGAGCACGATGCGTTTCGGGCTGCCATCGGCGGAATACAGGGAGCCGCCAAGCGCGGCGGTAACGGCGGCAATGAAGGAACGGCGGTTGGTCATAGTGGCCGACATTAGGACAGAGCACCGTCTTTTTGGACACAAAATTCGCCCTGTGAGGCCTTTCCGCCCTGCATGATCGCCGTTGACTCGCCCGCCCGCCTGCGTCACCAAAAGGGCCATGCAACTGATCTCTGGAGCCGCCGTCGCCGAAAAAGTCCTCGAAGAATGCCGCCGTGACATCGCAGCCCTGGCTGCCGAAGGCAAGAAGCCCGGTCTGGCCGTGGTGCTGGTGGGGGATGATCCCGCCTCCCGCGCCTACGTGCGCTCCAAGGACAAAAAGTGCCGCGATCTGGGCCTGCATTCTGTAAAGCTGGAACTGCCTGCCACCACCACGCAGGAAGAGTTGCTGGCCCATGTGGAAGCCCTGAACAACGATCCGGCCGTCCACGGTATTCTGGTACAGAGCCCGCCGCCCCCGCACATTGATGAAGCCGCCATCGTGCGTGCCATCAATCCAGCCAAGGATGTGGACGGATTCCACCCGGTGAATGTGGCCAAACTGGCCCTGGAAGATTCCTCCGGCTTTGTCCCCTGCACGCCTCTGGGCTGCCAGCGTCTTCTCATCGACGCAGGCATCGAAACCAAGGGAGCGAACGTTGTGGTGCTCGGCCGCAGCATGATTGTAGGCAAGCCGATGGCTTTGCTGCTGATGGCCAAAGGCCCCGGCGGCGACGCCACGGTCACGGTTGCCCATTCCCGCACCAAGGACCTGGCCGCCATCACCCGCCAGGCCGACATCATCGTCGCCGCCATCGGCCGTCCGGAGTTTCTCAAAGCCGAGCACGTCAAGGAAGGTGCCGTGGTGATTGATGTGGGTATCAACCGCGTGGAAGCCCCCGGCACCGAAAAAGGCTACAAACTCGTCGGCGATGTCGCCTTCGACGAAGTCGCGCCCAAGTGCAAGGCCATCACCCCCGTGCCCGGCGGCGTCGGTCCCATGACCATTGCCCTGCTCATGGCCAATACCGTCAAGGCCTGCAAGCAACTGACGCAGGGCTAGCCAGTAGCTCAGGCGTCCCGCCTAAGGGCAATCATCTTCCCCAAAGGTAGATCAAGGCGTCCCGCCTGAGTTCAGTGGAGCAGGCATCCTGCCTGCCCACAACAATGCCTATAACTTCCCTCACTCCCGGTTAGGCTCGTTGGTCCCGTCATCATCCGCCCATTGCGAAGGGGCCACGGCCTTGCCCTCAGCGGCGGCCTTCATGTCCGGTAGGGAGTCCACGTACAGCTCCTCTACCTTCTGGCGCGCCCAGGGAGTTTTGCGCAGAAACTTCAGGCTGGACTGAACGCTGGGCTGCCAGTTGAAGCAGTTGATCTTGATCATCCGCCCCAGCATCTCCCAGCCGTAATAGGCCTGAAGATCCGTCACCATTTTTTCCAGGGTGATGCCATGCAAGGGATTGTTGGGGCCGGCTGCGTACATGTCGTTGCACCAAGGTGCGGTCTTTTCTCATGGCTGTCCAGCCCGCAGGCAGCTTTTCCCAGTCAAGGAATGCCCTTGGAAGTTTTCCAGACTGGCTACATTGCCTTCATGAAGATCGAACCGCTGGCCCGGCTGGAACGTCACGCTAAACGGCTGGGAGAAATCGCCGCCGTGCTCGGCAAGTACGGGTTGGCCGATCTTTTCGGCGGCTTTGAGTATCCCTGGCTGAACAACCGGCTCAAGAGTGCTGACGGGCAGATCCTTGCCACCTTCACCACAGCGGCCCGCGTCAGGCTGGCTCTGACGGAACTGGGAACCACCTTCATCAAGTTGGGCCAGATGCTGAGCACACGCCCGGACCTTGTCGGTGCGGAAATGGCGGCCGAACTGGCCGAGTTGCAGGCCAATGTGCCGGCCGAGCCAGTGCAACTGGCCCATGACATCATCTGCCAAGACCTCGGCCGCCCGGTGGAGGAGCTTTTTGCCGAATTTGGCGATACACCTCTGGCCGCCGCCTCCATTGCCCAAGTTTATGAGGCCCGGCTTCATACGGGCGAAAGAGTAGTCGTCAAAGTCCGCCGCAGCGGCATCGAGAGCAAAAGCCGGACCGATTTGGAAATCGTCCAGGCCATGGCCGAGCTCGTGGAAAAACATTCCCCTGGATTCCGCCCCTACCAGCCAGTCGCCATCGTCCGTCAGTTTCGCCGCGCCCTCATGCGCGAAATGGATTTCAACTACGAGAAGAGGAACATCGAAGAGTTCACCCGCAATTTCACCGATGAACCGCTCATCTGCATTCCCGCTGTTCATGGGCATCTGTGCTCCGGCCAGATCATCACCATGGAAAGGCTGGAAGGCGTCTGCGGCAACGACATTGAGGCCTTGAGAGCTTCTGGCGAAGACCTCGCCGAGTTTGCCCGGCGCGGGGCCAATATGTACCTGGAGATGGTCTTCCGGGACGGCTTTTACCATGCCGATCCACACCCCGGAAACCTGATGCTGCTGCCCGGCGGCATTGTCGGGGTCATTGACTGCGGCCAAGTCGGCAGAATAGATGACGAACTGCGGGATGAAGTGGAAACGTTGTTGCTGGCCATCGTGGAGCACGACACCGCCCAGGTGACAGAACAGGTGCTGCATCTGGGGGCGGTGCCGGCAGACTTCAACCGCGAACGCCTCCGCGCAGATCTGGACGAGTTCATGGCTGACTACATCGGACACCCGCTCAGCGAGATCAATGTCGGCCATGCACTGACTTCGTTGATTGAGATCATCCGCCGCTATCACATCACCCTGCCGCCGCCGCTCGCCGTGCTGTTGAAAACGCTCATCGTGCTCGAAGGCACCAGCCGGCGGTTCAGCCCGGAGATCAGCCTGGCAGAGCTGATGCAGCCCTTCTGCCAGCGCATGCTGCTGCGCAGGCTTTCTCCCTCTCGCCTCGTGCGACGGGTGCGACGCACCTATCGCGACTGGGACCGGCTGTTCAGTGCCCTGCCCCGGGATCTCACCGACCTCCTCGCCCGCTTTCGGGATGGCACCCTGAGTGTACATCTGGACCACCGGCATCTGGACCCGATCGTCAACCGTCTGGTTTTAGGTGTGCTGACGGCGGCCATTTTTCTGGGTTCATCCCAGCTCTGGAGCAGCCAGGCAAAACCTCTCTTGTGGGACATCTCCGTCTTTGGCGCGCTGGGCTACATGGTCAGTGTCTATCTCGGCTGGCGTCTGCTGCGTGCCATCCGCAAATCTGGCAACATTGATTCAAAGGATTAAACTCCCCTCCCCGCCATGAATGAAGACAACCGTTTCCTGTATGAGGCCATTGAACTGGCGCGTGGCAACATCGCCAAGGGTGGTCGTCCCTTTGGAGCGGTTGTCGTCAAGAATGGCGAAATCATTGCCACGGGGGTCAACGAGATCCTCAGCACCAACGATCCCACCGCCCATGCCGAACTCACCGCCATCCGCGCGGCCTCTCAAAAGCTCGGTTCACCCGATCTTAACGGTTGCTCGGTTTATGCCAGCGGACAGCCCTGTCCTATGTGCATGGCGGCGATGCGGATGGCTGGCATCCACAATGTCGCTTATGCGCATTCCAATGATGACGGTGCTCCGTACGGACTGTCCACTGCTGAGATCTATGCGGATCTTGCCAAACCCTTCGCCGAACAAACGATGACCATCCGCCACCTCTCGGTCCGGATGGAAGAGCACCCGGACCTCTATGCCGAGTGGCAGCGATACCGCTCTGGCCAGATCTGAGAAAAGGAGAACTGGAGGCAGGTTTCAGGCAAGAAGCTCCTGATTTGAGCGACTAGGTCACCTTCCTTCACCGCTGACGAATTCGTTGCACGAAGCCGACTGCGAAAACACCGTGCCGGGACATCCTGTGCGCCCCATGGCCGCAAGTACGTCCACACCACCACCGCTCGTCCAGCGGGCTCATGATGCCCTTTTTAACCGCGTTCACGGCGGCAATCTGGTTTACAACACCTGCTGGGAAGACCCCCGGCTGGACCGTGAAATGATGTCTCTGACATCCGACGACCAGGTCGTCATGATCACCAGTGCAGGCT
>DASWXG010000233.1:0-9552 GCA_036405615.1 Prosthecobacter sp.
TTGCCTGCCGTAGCGGAAGCCGCAATGCCAAATGGCCTGCCTGGGAAGTCTGGCAAAGGCTCCACCTCGCCCCGTGAATTGAGTGCAAAGGCGCTTTTGCGCAGGCCGGAAAGCGCATCTGCCGCATGGGTTCCACCCACAAAAACAAGCCGGTCGTCCAGGACACCGCCCGCTGCAAACACCGCCCCGGAAGCGGGTGGCAGACCTTGTTTCAAAACAAGGTGTCCATGCCCCTCCAGCCATGCTGCATAGGCAAAACCTTGAGTGCCGGTGGAACCACCCCCGAAGACAAAGGCATTCCCGGCCACCAGGCCTTTTTTTGATTCCCCACCCACGCCATAGGCCATGGGCGAATCCAGCACCGGGCCAGGCCGCCATTTAAGCGCCACAGGATCAAACAGATGCACGGCAGACAGCCATCTTTTTTGGCCATCCTTCCAGGTGGTCCCGCCCGCCACAACGACGTGACCGTTGTCCACGCCGCTGGCGAAACCTCCGTTGGCCTCCGGCAACGGCGGCAGTTTCTCCCACCCGGCAGCCTCAGCCGATGCCAGCTTTAGCAGGAGGGCCAGGCAGCTTGTGATCAGGGTCTGTCGCGCGTTCATAGGCATCCATACGGGTCTCATCCGTTTTCCAATCAGGCCGCAGCCTCACGTCGGCTTTTGCGGAAAGCCCGCCCGGCTCGCTGGCTGGGCGCAGGTCCTCCTGCTTGCGCACCTCCCACCAGCATTGCCCGCAGTGATTATGCGCATGGTCAATGACAAAGCCGGCCTGTTTCATGAGAGGGCCGATCCAGCCCATGCAGTGGTCACAGTAGTCCGGGTAGTGCTGCAGCCCGTTGCGCAGCAGGAATCCCTTGGAAGGGCAGCTGTGCATGTCGATACGGAAGACATCCTCGTGGGCGGTGGTGGTCCAGTCGCCCCCTTCTTCCGCCAGGGTGTGGCCCCAGTATTCCTTCATGCCTTCGAACCCTTTGCCGACAATCAGCGCTGTGGCATGCCGCTGAGAGTCTTCATGAATGGCCTCATGCCAGTAACGCTTCACCAGATCCGGCCCGCCGGTCTCTTCCAGCCACTGGAAGGTCCACTCATAGTGGCCGCAGAAGTCGTAGATGCCGATCATGCTGGAGAAGACGGCAGATGGCGGGTGATTGTTGCGAAACAGCCGTTTGAGGCCGGCAGGTTCAGTCCAGAGCCAGATTCCCGCCACTGGTAGAAACCGCGCCCGGCTCCGGTTCGGGAAGGCCACTCACATTGGGAAGTGGGGCCAGCACATTCACCGGCCAGGGGCGGAATCGCTCAAAGATGCCGGGGGCGAGTTCCTTGCCAGTTTGATACCCACGGCGCAGCATTTCCATCTTGGCGTCAATGTTGTCCACATGGTGCAGAATGATGGCCTCCGGCGTCTTGGGGAGAACGGGTGAACCGAACTCATACTGGCCGTGGTGGGAGGCGATCAGATGCAGCAGGTGCAGGCGCACGAGGTCGCTGGCCGGCTCCAGAAAGTTCCACGAGGAAACTTCCGGGCGCTCCATCATGTCGCGCCAAAGTTTGTTAACCAGCTCCAGGCCGAGCGGTATGTGGCCCAGCATCTCGCCGTGCAGCTGATAGGGCTGGCTGAAGCCAGTTTCCGGATAAGTGTTTTCCCAGAGCTTGCCGCAGTCGTGAAACAGGACGCCAGCGATCAGCAGATCCTGGTTCAGCGCAGGATACACGCCCGCGATCACCACAGCCGTGCGCATCATCTGCGCCACGTGCTCCACCAGACCTCCCCGGCGGGCATGGTGGTTTTCGCGGGCGGCGGCCGTCCGGCGAAAACGCTCGCCCAGCTTTTCCAGAAACAAGCTGCACAAGGTCTTCAGGCGTGGATCCTTCAGAGATTCCACAAAGGCGGTGATGTCGGCATAATCCAGCCTTTGCCGTTCGGCCAGATCCGCGTCACCGCTCAACAGCATCTGCTTTTCATCTTCCTGAAGAAAGCGCATCTGCGGCTGCCGGGGTTCAATGCCATACTTCCCGGTGTCCACCCACTGGGCGGCGAGCTGGATGAAAGCGCCGCGCTGAAGCTGGCGTGCCTCCAGAAAAAGCGGGTTGTTGTCAAACACGCGCCACGTCATGGAATCGCCCGCATCCGTCAGCTTCACCTCCAGAAAGGGAGCACCGCCAGCGGTCTGTTTTTCCACCCGGCTGTCCACCTGCACATGCACGCGATAAGGCTGCGGCGTGGGGGCCGCAATCTGGCGGATTTGCGAGAGGCTCAGGAGATCAAGATCGGAGGCATCATCCATGACTCAGAGTCAAACCCGGCCCCCGGGGGACATGCAAGGGGTATGGTGACAAGCCGCTACATTTCCGGCAGGCGCGCAAGGCTACGCCACCGCGTTGGCCTTGAGCACCCGCAGCATGTTGCCGCCCAGCACCTGGCGGATGGCCTCATCGCTGTGATCGCGCATGACCATACCGAGGGTGAACAGAGGCCAGTTGGTCCAGGCAATGCTCTGCTCCGCCTGCGGGGTGGTGACAAAATCATCCTTGGGCCACAGGTGCTCCCAGCGGTCCCCCGCACCCCCGAGAGGTGAGGAACCATCCGGCCTGCGCAGAATTTTTGCGCGCTCCTCTTTGTCAAAACGGGAGGTGTAGGAGATGTCGCAGCCGATAGCGGCATGTTTGGACCCGAAGGTTTTGATGAGATGGTCCAGGTGATCCATCAAGGCGGTGATGTCGCCTTTCCCGCCGAGAAAACGCGGGATGCAGCACATGCCCACCAGCCCGTCCGTATCACAAATGGCGCGAATGGCCGCGTCCGGCTTGCCGCGAAAATGTTTGTACACGGCCGCGCAGGTGGTGTGGCTGGCGACCATGGGTTTGGCAGAGGCGCGGGCTGCATCTTCGGCCGTTTTCCAGCCGCTGTGGGCGACGTCCACAATGACACCCACACGGTTCATTTCGCGCACGGCGGTTTTGCCAAAATCGCTGAGGCCGCCATCATGCGGTTCTCCTGCACCGTCGCCCAGCGGGTTTCGACGGTTGTAGGTGAGGTGCATCATGCGGATGCCCAGTTCGTGGAAGATTCTCACCAGCCGCAACTCATCGCGCGTGCTTTCCCAGGCCTGGGTCAAAGGCACTCCATTGCCGGTAAAACAAAGGCCGGTGTGACCCGCCTTTTTCAAGGCTTCAATCTCTTCCGCCGTGGTCACTTTGGACAGCTCCGGCTTCAGGCCGTCCGTTGCGCGGGTGAAATGGGCCAGGCGTTTGATGAGCCGCATAGGATCGTTCCCCTCCTCCCCGGCATTCTGAAAAATGCAGGTGACGCCCGCAGCCTTGAAGGCGTGGAAAAACTCCTCCCGCTCGCGTGCATCGGTAACGCCCCGGCTCATGGACATGGACTCCCGCAGGTCTGCAAGTTCACCGGAAGAGGCACCTTCACGGACCGC
Source organism: Prosthecobacter sp. (assembly GCA_036405615.1). Taxonomy (GTDB): domain Bacteria; phylum Verrucomicrobiota; class Verrucomicrobiia; order Verrucomicrobiales; family Verrucomicrobiaceae; genus Prosthecobacter. The sequence goes on from DASWXG010000233.1 coordinate 3,434, forward strand.
TTCATTGATCCTCTCGCCATCTACGGCAAAGCGTGGAGCGAAGCCGTAGGACTCAAACACCACCGACTGGAAATGCAGTTCCCAGGCATGCTCGAGCTGGGCTTGGGAGGGTTTCAGCAACCCCAGGGCAATCTCGCGGGCGCGATCAATGCCCGGATTCCCGGTGCGCCAGATTTCACGGCTCTCCTGCGCCCGGGAGAGGATGTGAAAACTGCTGCCGAAGGCGGCCAGAGGAAGGGAGGACAGCAGGGAGCGGCGGGTCAAAGACAGAGGCATAAGGGGGACAGACGGAAAGGTTTTAACGGGCCAGATCTTGCAGAAGTGACAATGCCCTGGTCTCAAAGATCTTCTGCCATTCAGGGGCCAGAATGGCATCGCAGTCCTCCTGCGCATAACCTGTGTTGCTGCGCTGTTCCGCCGTTGCGGCATAGTAGATGTAACCATTCGTGTACCCCGCGACAAAAGCATGCGGATCCCGGGCAGCTTTTTTGATGTTCAGCCCCACCTGCACGGTCAGTTCACCCGGGAAGGTCACCATCTTGAAGTTGCCGATGCGCAGCCCGACCAGCTCCACCTCAACCGTGGGCGAACCGGCCGCCTGATTCTGCGCCAGATGTTTCTTCAAAAGAGCCAGGTTTGCCCCCAGCCGGGTCAGGCGCTCCAGGGTCTGAATGTTTTGAAGATAGGTCTCTACGCTGGCCTTGTTTTCGGTGTCCAGTCTGTCCAGGGCAGGGCGGTTCAGAGCCCGGTCATGCAGATAACTTTGGGAATAGTGCGAAGGAAAATCCGGCGTCATCCGCTGCTGGATGAGAAGCGGCAGGAAGGTTTTGAAACTGATGTTGGTCGGCTTCAGCCCGGCCAGCAGCTTTGCCTGTTCCGTCTCGATGGCCCTGATGCGGGTTTCCAGATCGGTCCCACGCGGCAAGGAAAGCGTTTCGCGTTTCACCTCCAGCCGGGGCGGGTCTTCGGTACGGATCTGCCGGGCAGCCTTCATCACACTGAGACCCAGGCGGTTTCCCAGCGGCTCGGAGTCCGGCGGCACGGACACCTCCTTGTAACGCACCGGGTTGATGTCGCCTCCGCAGCCCTGGATGAAAAACGCCATGGCTTCACCGCCCAGACTGTCCTCGATCACCTTGGAGGCAAAGGCTGGATAATCTGCCGAACTGCCCTTGGACGGCGGATTCATGATGGGGTGGCAGGCAAACTGGTACAGCAGGGCGAGCGGGCGCCCGTCTTTCCTGTCCAGCCTCAACAGACCCACCTGGGGATCAATGAGGCCTGTGGAGGCCACATCTTCATCCCTGGGCATGGCGTAAGCCCGGCGCATGTCCGTTTCACTACCGTCTTTCAGCTTCAGGCGGCGGTTTTCGCTGATCGCGTCTTCATGCCCCGCCCCCGTGCCCACCGTCACCGGCACCCGCCGTCCCCAGGCCTCTTTCACGGCCTGGATGGCGAGCTGGGCGCTGTCGGCCCGCACGATGCCGTGGCAGTGGCTGGCATTCACCACCACGGATTCCGGGGCAAGGCCTAACTCCTTTTGCAAAGCTGCCCGCACCGTGGCCATGAATCCTTTGCCCAGGCGGCCGATCTCCTCCACCGCCACGGCATCCAGGGTGAGGAGCACCAGGGATTTCCCTTCCTGGCTGAGCACCAACGCCTTGGCAAAGCTGGGGTCATTGACCGGCCCGGCCTGATAATCCGTAATGTCTGTCCGGGCGGTCCCGGCCAGCAGTTCAGCCGCCAGAGAGCCGGAACTGCCGCCCGCCAAAACACAGGCAGCCACCATCACCAAGGCACGGAAACGGGAAAAACGCGGCATGATGCCGGAAAAAACGCCGCTTGGGGACTCCATTCATGACCATTGCAGGCCTCAAGGCATGTTTTTGTGACGGCTGCCCCGGGTGAAATGCCGTTTTTTCGTCACATCCGGCACTTTTCCCGGAGATTGCAAATCCTCAAAAAGCCCCCATCTTGGCGACCCTCTTATGCCCGAACTGCCCAAGACCTACACGCCGAGCGAAGCCGAAGAACGCTGGTACCAGCGCTGGCTGGACGACAAGTGCTTTGAAGCCGACCCGGCCCGCGTCAGCGAAAAACGTCCGGCCTACTCCATCGTTATCCCCCCGCCGAACGTCACGGGCATCCTCACTCTCGGCCACGTGCTGAACAACACCATCCAGGACATCCTGTCCCGCCGCGCCCGCATGCTGGGCAAAGAAGTGCTCTGGCTCCCGGGCACTGACCACGCCGGCATCGCCACCCAAAACGTGGTGGAAAAGACCCTGAAAAAGCAGGGCGTGATCAAGCATCGCGACGACCTGGGCCGCGAGAAGCTGGTGGAGAAAATCTGGGAGTGGAAGGAGAAGCACGGCGGCATCATCATCCAGCAGCTCAAGAAACTGGGCGCTTCCTGCGACTGGAGCCGCGAGCGTTTCACCTTTGACGACGACTACAACCGCTGCGTGATGCGCGTGTTTGTGGACCTTTATAAAAAAGGTCTCATCTACCGTGGCAAGCGCATGGTGAACTGGTGCCCTTCCTCCCTCACCGCGCTCAGCGATGAGGAAGTGGAGATGAAGCAGCAGAACGGCTTCATGTACCATTTCAAGGTGCAGGTGGTGGAAGAGCCGGATACCTGGCTGACCATCGCCACCACCCGTCCGGAAACCATCCCGGGCGACAGTGCCGTGGCGGTGAACCCGAAGGATGAGCGTTATGCCCACCTCATCGGCAAACACATCCGCCGCCCGTTGCCGCTGGAAAATCAGGCGCACATCCCGATTGTGGGAGATGAGCACGTGGACTTCGAGTTCGGCACCGGCGTGCTGAAGGTGACCCCTGCGCATGACAAAGCCGACTTTGAGATCGGCCAGCGTCACAAGCTGGAGATCATCGACATCTTGCACCCGAACGCCGTGCTGAATGAACTGGCAGGCAAAGACCTCGCCGGTCTGGAGCGCTTCGAAGGCCGCAAAAAGGCTGTGGAACTGCTGCGCGAGATGGAGTCCCTGATCAAGGAAGAGCCGCATCAGAACAATGTGGGCTATTCCGAGCGTGCTGGCGTGCCGATCGAACCCCGCCTCAGCGAGCAGTGGTTCTTGAAATACCCGAGCATCAAGGAGTCTCAGGACGTGGTGGCTCAGGGTGACATGAAGTTTTACCCCGACCGCTGGGCCAAGGTGTACGACCATTGGATGGGCGGTCTCCAGGACTGGTGCATCAGCCGCCAGGTGTGGTGGGGCCATCGCATTCCGGTGTGGTACCGCGACGAAGAAGTCTATTGCGGCATTGATGCGCCCGAAGGCGAAGGCTGGTCCCAAGACCCTGATGTGCTCGATACTTGGTTCAGTTCCTGGCTGTGGCCCTTCGCTACGATGGGCTGGACAGGCGACAAGGAGAAGGACTCACAGAACCCGACGCTGAAGGCATTCTATCCGACCACCGATCTGGTGACCGGGCCGGACATCATCTTCTTCTGGGTGGCCCGTATGATCATGGCCGGTTACGAGTGGATGGATGAGATGCCGTTCAAGAACGTATACTTCACCGGCATCATCCGCGACAAGCAGGGCCGCAAGCTGTCCAAGTCCCTGGGCAACTCGCCTGACCCGCTGGAGCTTATCGCCCAATACGGTGCGGACGCCCTGCGCTTCGGTACAATGAAGAGCGCTCCGCTGGGCCAGGACATCGTCTATGATGAGAAGAACGTGGAGCTGGGCCGCAACTTCTGCACGAAGCTGTGGAACGCTGCCCGCTTCCGCCAGATGCAAGGTGGAGCCACGGAAACCGAGATCAGCGCCGCGCTTCTCTCCAGCGATGACAAGTGGATCCTGTTGCGTCTGAATGCTGCCATCAGCGAGGTCACCACGGCTCTCGAAGAATACCGCTTCAGCGACGCGACGGCCATCCTCTACCGCTTCTTCTGGAGCGAGTACTGCGACTGGTATGTGGAGGCCTCCAAGGCCGTTCTCCAGGGCAGCGACGAGAAGCGCAAAGCCAACACCCTGGCTGTCATTGACTTCGTTCTCGGCAACACCCTCCGCCTGTTCCATCCCTACCTGCCCTTCATCACCGAAGAGCTCTGGCACGGCATGGGCTTCAATGAGGACATGCCGGAAAACCAGGGTGGCAAGAGCATCATGTTCGCCCCCTGGCCGAAGCCTCTGGACGCAGATGAACTCGCCCACTTCGGCATCCTGCCGGAAGATGAAAAAGCGGCTAACGACAAGTATGAAACGGTCAATCTGGGCCGCGGCCTGAAAAGCAGCTTCAACATCAACAAGAAGGTGCGCTTTGTGCTGAAGCCCTCCACCGAGATCCCGGCTCACGAGATCGAGGTGCTGCGCATCCTGCTCAATGCCGAGCCGCTGGATGTGGATGCCGCCTACGCTCCGCCAAAAGGCACGCCAACGGCCCTCACGCCGCTGGGCCAGCTCTTCCTGCCGCTGGAAGGCCTGATTGACGTGGAAGCCGAGCGCGTCCGCGTGACCAAGGAACTGGCGAAGGTGAGCAGCGAGCTTGAGAAAGTCCGCGCCAAGCTGGCCGATGAAAACTTCGCCGCCAAGGTACCGCAAAAGGTGCTCGACGAGCACAAGCAGCGCGAAACCGACTGGCAGGAGAAGAAGGCCAAGCTGGAAGAAATGATGAGCGCGTTGGGTTAACCAGCCGCGTCAAGAGAGTCAAAAGTCAAAGAGGTCAAGCTGGGTGCCAAAGCCCTGCTTGGCCTCTTTGCTTTTCAATCGGAACCGAGAGGAGCGCGGTTTCCCCAACGGGTGCCTTCGGAGCTCTTGACCGCATCCTACAAGGTCGCGGCGTAGCCGCCTAGATGTTCAGTCCCAAGAAGAGGTGGTGTGGATTAGTAGTAAAGCGGTGAGGTTCTTTTTGCCAGCGAGAACAGATGAATTCGAAAGGAGTAAGGCCTGAGAGTGATTTGAGTCGCTTGGCGAAATGGTAAGCGTTGAGGAAAGTGGAGAGGTGCTCTCTGAGGCTATGATGTGTCAGGTAGTGGTAGGAACGAACGGTGCTTCCTTGAGAGTTCTGTTCATGCGTTCCACCTGACCATTGGTCCAAGGATGGTTGGGCTTGGTCAGACGGTGTTCGATGTGGTTTTGGGCACAAGCCAGCTCGAAGGCATGAGCGCGGAAAATCTCACCGCGTTGTAGTGCTGCGCAGATCTCTGAGGCAGCAGAACAGACGTTGCCTGGGGTGGTGAAGTGCGTACCGTTGTCTGTGAGAATCGTGTGGATTTGGTAAGGAACTACAGTGATGAGTTCACGAAGAAAGTCGGCTGCGGCAGTTCGGGTGGCGCGTTCCACCAGTCTGGCGAATGTGAACTTGGAGGTGCGATCAATAGCTACAAAGAGATAAAGCTTTCCTTCCTGGGTACGCACCTCTGTCAGGTCGATGTGAAAGTATCCAATGGGATAAGCTTTGAAGCGCTTTTTTCCGGTAGAGGTTTGGTCGCCAACCTTGGGTAGTTGGCTGACGCCGTGCCGCTGAAAGCAGCGATGCAAAGCGGAGCGGGTAAGATGAGGGATGCTAGCCTGAAGTGCGTAAAGGCAGTCATCCAGACCCAGCAGGGTACGGCGACGAAAAGCGACCGCCACGGCTTCCTCTGCGCTTGAAAGGACTGTGGAGTGCGGCTGAGGGGCCCATGCGGGCATTCTGCACCGAAGAGCGTTTGCGCCACTTCGCCACCGTTTTGGGATTGATGCTGTAGCGCTCCGCCAGAGTCTTTAAGCTCTCTTGACTATGTTGGATCGCCCTGCGTATCGCCGCCGTCGTGCGGGCGCATCCGTGTAGTATCTGTCCCATAACTCTTGATGGCTCAGTGTGCAGGTTCCTTCCACACCACCTCTTCTTGGGACTGAACATCTAGTCAACCCATACAACTGCGACACCCTTTCGTGCATAAATGGCCCAGTAGGATGCTTGGCGGCTACGCCGCATTCGTTTTGTTTGCGGTTAGAGCGTGTTATGAACTTTGAAAAGGAGCTGTACAAGGGGTGAAACAGCGGGCATAAGCTTGGGATGGCAGCCAAGACCGTGAAACCCAAGCCTCCGTATCCCACTGATGTCAGCGATGAAGAGTGGCAGTTTTGCCGCCCTTATCTTGA
>DASWXG010000234.1:0-2190 GCA_036405615.1 Prosthecobacter sp.
TCGCCATCGAAGAGGAGATGCGCGGCCAGCTGGGGGAGGAACGCACCCTGGCACGTCTGAACACGGCTGACCGTGAGATGGATGTTGAGGTGGCGGCTGCGAAAAAGATTCGCACAGCCGATGAAACGAAGGTTTTTATTCAGGAGACAGATCTCAAGATCAAAGGCGCGGTGGATCTGCCTGACACGCTCGGTTTGCTGCTGAGTTATTGCCCTGAGTTCCGGATGCATCCGGAGAAGGAGTTTACAGCGGGTTATGTGGTCCCGGTAAAGACCGTGCAGGACGATGTGGCGATCCATCTTCAGTGGCCCATGAGCTGGCGTGCGGAGAACGCCCTCAACCCGGCCATGGCGCAAAAACACGTCCATAACTATGGCAACGGTGCCATGCACGGCAATCTGCAGATCTGGTCGCGAGCCGATGCAGCCGAGGTCAGCGATGACGATGCTTTCAATGCTTGGGGCAACAGTTTCGACAAGGCTTACTTCGAGAAATTAGGCCTCACCTGGCATTCCTCATCCACCCATGTTCTCAGGACGGTCACACCCCCGGTCGGCAGGACGGTGAAATACAAAAAGGGCATGGCCGAAGGGGCTCTGCCAGGAAACAAGTCTGTCAGAGTCGCGGTGGACTCCTACCGCTATTTTGTGGAGGGGAAGAATGTCGTTCTCTTTTTCAACTGCCTGGGCCCGGCCAACACCTCCACAGCTTTGGAGCGTCAGAGCAAGTATCAGTTTCTTTTCAACATGGTGGCCAATTCTCTCGTTGTAGAAAAGGTCGGCCCTGTGAAATCAGAATGAGCGGCGTCCTTTAACCGCGCGTGGGATAAAGAACAATGTAGAGGATGTCCACCGACCACACAAACACACGGGTCATGCCGAGGGACATGAGCAGTCCCACGGCATAGGCCAGCCAACGCCATGGGCCCAGGTTCCGACCTGAAAAGGCCAGCACGTAGGCTTCCGCCGCCGGGCCGAGGGTGTAAAAAACATTGGCCGTCAGCCCATAGGCGAAAACGCTGCCCCAGTAGCCAAACCAGGCCTCTTCTTTCATGGTCGCCTCCAGCGGCCAGGACCACGCAAGCCCAAACCCCAGCAAGACCAGATTGAACAGCAGGCGGCCTTTTTCCCAGGCCAGCAGGGCGGCTCTGAGGGGGGATGGACCGGAACTGGGGGCGGCAGCCGTTTGGCGTGGTGAGGTTTCAGGCATGGGGACGGACACGGAGGCGGATTCAACGGACACCCGCTTCATACAGCTGCTGCCGGTAGGCAGGCCAGGAGACGTTTCTCGGCCAGGTGCGCGGGTTTCGGTGTGCCTCTGGGATCACTTTGACCAAGCCTTTCTCTCGGTCCCGGCGGTTGGCGTTCCAGGCGGCTTCGCCCCCGGCGCGAACTCCGGCCCAAAGCGCCTGGCGTTTCACACTGCCGACACCGCAGTCGTTCATGGCGGAGTCGAAGATGCGGTCGGCTTCCTCCCGGGTGGTGGTTTGCGACCAATACAGCCAGTCGTGGATGATGGCGGGGTATTGATAGGACTGGCCGCCCTGCTCAAAGTAACTCCGCAGTGAGGGAGGGATGCTGGCGAGGTCCGAGACGAAACCGGCGGGCACCACAATCTTGGTGCCGGAGATTTCATCCTCATATTCAAGCTCGTTGAAGACCATGACATGGCGGTGATTTGTAAAGGACACCGTGGGGGCAGGGGTGATGCTGGCACACTGGCATGCCCACCAGGTGAGCAGAACAGCCGCCGGAAGCCTGAAAAAGAGCCCGTGAAACCGCATAGAGGAGGCTCTGCCGATAACCCAATCAACGGGGAAAACAACCTGCCAGGTTTGCGGCCGGTACTTGATAAGGAAACAAAAAGCGCCGCCTGGTTGAACAGGCGGCGCTCAGGGAGAGTGACGGGTGTTGACGTCAGACTCGAAGCATCAAATCAAGGCTTCGGCACTTCGGCGATGGTCGCCAGGATGCGGGAAGCGATGGCGTAGGGATCGCCCTGGGAGTTCGGACGGCGGTCTTCCAGGTAGCCCTTATAGCCGTTGTTGACGAAGCTATGAGGAACGCGCACGGAGGAACCGCGGTCAGCGATGCCGTAGGTGAATTTGTCGATGGACTGGGTCTCATGCAGACCGGTGAGGCGCATGTGGTTGTCCGGACCGTAAACGGCGATGTGCTCGTTCAGGTTCTT
>DASWXG010000235.1:0-2123 GCA_036405615.1 Prosthecobacter sp.
TCTGGGGCGATCTGCTCGTTTTACCGTTCGTGTGCCTGGTCGCCATTGCCATCATCGTTCGCATTCATTTTCTAAAGCTCATACGGGAAGCTGCGGAAGATTCAGGGCTCGCCCCAACGACCTAGACTGCATTTTCATAGCCGATTCTTCTCGGCAGGCAGGGGCAGGTTCGTTTACGTTTTCGTACGCCATGAACCGTCCCGACTCCCTTGCCGAACTGTCATCCCGAGAGGAACCCTTCGACATTTTGATCATCGGCGGCGGTGCCTCCGGTCTGGGCGCGGCGGTGGATGCTGCAGTGCGCGGGCACAGCGTCCTGCTGGTGGAGCAGGCGGACTTTGCCAAGGGCACTTCCAGCCGCAGCACGAAGCTGGTGCATGGCGGTGTACGTTACCTGAAACAAGGCAATGTGTCCCTGGTGCTGGAGGCGCTGCGCGAGCGCGGGCTCATGTGCCGCAACGCACCGCATCTGGTTCACAGCCTGCCGTTTGTGATCCCCAACTACCATTGGTGGGAGGGGCCTTTCTACGGCATTGGCATGAAAGTTTATGACGGCCTTGCCGGCAAACTGGGCCTGGAACCTTCCCGTTATCTCAACCGCGATGATGTGATCAACCTGCTGCCTAACATTGAACAGCAAGATCTCACCGGCGGCATCATCTACCATGACGGCCAGTTTGACGATTCACGCCTGGCGGTAAACCTCGCCCAGACGGCGGTGGAACACGGTGCGCTGCTCATGAACTACGTGCGCTGCTGCGGGATCCTCAAAGAGGCGGGCCATGTCTCGGGAGCCAGGCTGCGGGATGAGGAAACCGGTGCCGAGGTCGAGGTGAAGGCGCGGGTGGTGATCAATGCCACCGGGGTCTTTGCCGATGAAGTCAGACACATGGATGACCCGCAGGCCAAGGCCATGCTGAGCCCGAGCCAGGGCATTCACTTTGTGCTGCCGCGCGAGTTTCTGCCCGGAGACACGGCCATCATGATTCCAAAGACGGATGACGGGCGTGTCCTCTTTGCCGTACCCTGGCATGGCAGGGTCGTCGTGGGCACCACCGACACGCCCGTTAAAGACGCTTCGCTGGAACCCCGCGCGCTGGAGGAGGAGATTGAGTTCGTCTTCAGCCAGATCACCCGCTACCTCACCCGCGATCCTTCACGGGCAGATGTGCTGAGCGTGTATGCGGGTCTGCGCCCCTTGATCAAGTCTGACGCCAGTTCCACAGCCGCCCTTTCCCGGGATCACCTCATTTCGATTTCGGATTCGGGGCTCATCACTCTGGCGGGCGGCAAGTGGACGACCTACCGCAAGATGGCGGAGGACGTCATTGACCATGCGGAGATGGTCGGCGCGCTGGACCACCGCTACTGCGCCACGCATGAACTCAAGATTCACGGCGCAGGCGGAAGCCCTGGCGACACCACCCATCTCCACTATTATGGCAGCGATGCCGCAGGCATCCGGGCTTTGATCCAGGCTGATCCGAAGCTGGGCGAAAAACTGCATCCCCGTCTGGAGTTTTTGAAGGCGGAAGTGGTCTGGCATGCGCGGCATGAGATGGCCCGCACGGTGGAAGACGTGCTCGCCCGCCGCACCCGTGCCCTGCTTTTGGATGCTCGCGCCAGCAGTGAGGCCGCGTCTGCGGTCGCCGCAATTTTGAAACAGGAACTGGGCCGCGATGCAGGCTGGGAAGCAACCCAGGTTGCACAGTATGAGGCACTGGCCAGAGGTTATTTGCTGGACGCCTGACGCTGGCCACGGACAAAAACCTGCGCGACTTGCAACCTGCGGTTCAGCACCAGAACATCAGCCCGTTTGCCGGCCTCCAGGCTGCCTGTCTCACCGGCAATGCCGGTGCGCTCGGCAGGGGTCAGGCTCGCCATGCGAATGACGTCGTGCAGCGGTGCATGGGTGGCTTTTTTCATGTGCCGGACCATGTGGTCCATGCCCATGATGGAACTGGCCAGACTGCCGTTGGGAGCCCAACCAACTTTGCCGTCACTGTCGAACCACGAGCCATCGTCCCCCGCTCCAAAGCGGTATCTGCCCGGCGGCATGTCCAGGGCGCGGTTGGCATCCGTCACCAAACACAGGCGCGAGGCGGTCTTCATCTGCCAGGCAA
>DASWXG010000236.1:0-4793 GCA_036405615.1 Prosthecobacter sp.
CTTGAACTGTTTTACGCAGGGGCTGCAGCAAAAGTAGATGTCCTTGCCCTGGTAGCTCACCTTGGCTTCCACATCCGCGTCATCCTCGGTCATGATGGGGCAGACTTTGTTGGCGGGTTCCTCAGCGTTGGCGAGGGAGGCCAGGGCCAGAACCGCCGTGGCGGCCAGCAGGGACAGGGTTTTTAGAGAGAGCATTTTCATGGGGACGGACATATAAGAACGAAAAATCCGCGTTCCGTGTCCCCAATTGTCAGATGATGTCGGTGGATTGCGAAAATGCTGTTTTCCACCCCGCCTGTCAGGCGGCCTTGGGCTTCAGCAGCAGCATGACATCCGCCTCGCTGGTGGTGAAAAGACGCAGGGGGCTGGCATGCGGCACTTCCACCTGGTCACCCGCCCGCAATTCCCGGTCCTGCCCCGCAATCCTTGCGCAAGCCTCGCCAAACGTCACGATGACGGTGGCATCCTGTGGGAAGCAGGCTTCAAAACAGCGGCAGCCGTTTTTCAAGCCCACCAAATGCGCCTGGACGCAGTCGTTCCAGAACAGGCAGCGATGGGCATGGTCGCCAAAGTCAGGTTTGCGTGTCATCCGCCACGCATCGGCTTTTCTGGCAGATGCTGCTATGGTGCAAATGCACCCTTTTGACGGTCAATTGATGCAAGCTGGCACACGGGCCGTGGCGGTTAAAACACGGTATCAAGGCCCCAGGCCACAAACAGGCCCGTGATGCCCACCAGGGTCTCCGTCACCGTCCAGGTGCGCAGAGTCTGGCCAACACTCATGCCGAGAGTTTCCTTCACAATCCAGAAACCGGCGTCATTGAGATGGGAAAGGAACAGGGAACCACAACCGATGCCGACCACGACCAGTTCCGGATTCACGTCCGGATTGCCAATGACCAAAGGCGCGACCAGACCGGTCGCTGTCATGATGGCCACCGTTGCCGAACCTGTGGCCACCCGCACCAGGGCCGCACAAACCCAGCCAAACACCAGGGGCGGCAAATGCGCAGCCTCCGCCATCTTGCCAATGGCCTGAGCCGCCCCGCTGGCCTCCAGGACTCCTTTGAAACCGCCGCCGCCACCGACCACCAGCAGGGTCATGCCCACGGCAGCAATGGCTTTTTCACCAATCTTCAGAGCCTGCGCGCGGGTGAAGTGGAAGGCAAAACCGGCAAAGATGACCGAGATGCCCAGAGCCACGGTGGGATTCCCCACCACCGAGGTGATCTGGCGGATGATGTGCGTTTTGTCCGCGACCACCAGTTCAGCGAGGGTCTGGGTCATCAGCAAAAGAACGGGGATGACCAGGACTGCCACCGTGACCCCGAGAGAGGGAAGGCGGCGTCCGGCATCGGCAGCATCTGGTGCAGGCGGCTCAGGAGCCACCACCTGGACATGGCGCACGGCCCAGCTGGCGAAGATGGGGCCGGAGATGGCTGCCACAGGAACGGCGGCGAGCAGCCCCCAAAGGATGACCTTCCCGAGATCTGCGTGGAAAGCCTGCAAAGCCACCACGGGCCCCGGATGTGGGGGCATGACGCCGTGCATGATGGAAAGCACGGCAAGCATCGGGATGGCGAGTTTCAAAAACGGCTCCTTCGTCTCCTTCGCCAGAGTCAGCAAAATGGGCAGCAGCATCACCAGACCGACAGCAAACCAAGTGGTGAAGCCGATGCACAAGGCAAGCACCATGAGACACCAGTGGACGCGCTTGGGTCCGAACAGGCGGATGAGCGCCTTGGCCAGGACTTCAGCGCCACCGGAGGCCGCAAGCAGGCCGCCAAGCACGGTCCCCAGACCGAGCACCCCGGCAATGCTGCCCAGCGTACCGCCCATACCGCCTTCAAAAGCCTTCACCATCTTTTCCGGATCCATTCCGGAACCAAGGCCCATCACCATGGACGCCAGCAAAAGGGCCAGGAAGGCGTTCATGCGCAGCCAGGCGATGAGGACGATCAAAACGGCGACAGAAGCGGCCGAAAGGTAGAGAAGCTGGATGGATTCAGGAGTCACGGCAAAAAAGACAGGAAGACAGAAACGCGCTGTCCGGTCAATCCTTCAGGCTGTTTTCCTGCTCCATCAACGCCCGGACTTGCATCAGGCGAAGTTTCAGACTTTCCGCCGCGCGGCTGTTCTCCAGCAGGGTTTCGTCCAGGATCAGAGTCGTGAGCCAGTGCCGCTGGGCTTCCTGCTCGGAGGCCCCCAACGCATCCCACCAAGCCCGCATGGCGATGTTTTGATGAAGCACATGGCCCACCAGCCTGCGAATGCCCAGGGAGAGGGCATGCTCCCACAGCACCGCCAGGAGAAGCGTCGCCACACCCCTGCCCTGATACTCGTCGGCAACGGTGAATGAAACTTCAGCCGTCTCAGGGTCATCTTTAAGCCTCCAGAAGGAACCGCCACCGATGCCCGGGATGTCATCCCTGGAGGGATGCAGTACCACCCAGCCGACGTGGTCCTTCTGGTCCGGATTGCAGATTTCGTCCACCAGCCTCGCATTCAGCTCCCTGACCCGGGTCCAAAAACGAAAGTAGCGCGACTCTGGCGACAGCCTGCGAAAAGCCTCAGCGATGTAGTCCCGGTCCTCCGGCCGGATGGTCCGCACCAGCAGAGGGGTGCCATCGGCCAGGGACAGGTTGAGTTCGCGCTGAGGGTCAAACGCCATGACCTACCCTGTGTCAGGTGACCGAAGACCACAAGCGGCTGCTCTGCCGCAATCACGCACACGGCAGGGTAGCCGAAGCCTGCGCCTGACGCGCAGGGCAATCCTGCCGGGGCGGACTATTTCCCTGAAACCCACTTCACGGCGTTGGCGAGCAGCTTCTTGAAAGCATCAAGGTCATGCACGCGTTCGTCATGGCCCAGAGCGATGCCCACAACCCGGGCGGTGGGATGCTTGGTAATCCACACACTGGGATGAGGCTTGTTAAACTTGTCGCTGGGGCTGGTTTCCGCCAGCACTTCGATGGGGTTGGTTCCTGGTGGGATCTGGGCCGGGTCAGCGTTCACATAATACAACTCGTCTTCCACCGTGAAGGCGGCAGGGACGCCTTCCATCACCGGATGGGACTTCACCGTCTTCACTTCGAAGGGATGGATCTTGTCATGCCCCCGCGCACCGCCGCCCACAATCTGCGCATTCAGTTCTGGCCAACCAGCATAACCATACCAGGTGCCGGGGTGGAACATGAGGATGCCCTTGCCAGCCGCAGCGAAATCCATGAGAGCCTTGCGGTAGGCGGCCGTGTCGAAGAACTTCCGGTTTACGCTGATGACGGCGACGTCCGCATGGGCCAGTTCAGCCGCCGCCTGGTCACGATCCTCCGTGTAGTGGACGGTGAATCCGGCGGCCTTCAAGGTTTCCACATCCGTGGTACCGAAAAACTTCGCAAAGTTGTGGGACGAACCGCCGCCAATGACCAACACGCGGGTTTTGCCTGCCTCCCACTGCGGAGGTGTGGCAGGCTGCAGCGGGCCGTCACCTTTGCCCCCCTCTTTGGGTTCGCCGGTGACATCGCCTTTCTTATCTTTACGACCAGCGCCTTCAGCGGAGCCTTTCCGGGGGGCAGGGCGGGAGGAGGTATCTACGCTTCCAGGTGCAGGGCCACGGCCTTCAATGTCAGCGGTGATGGCCACCACCAAGGGCGCTGTCGGGTTGCCGGCAGGGCTTTCCAAAATGAGCCTTTCAGCCACGGCCTTTTTAGTCAGGTCCAGAGAAATGAGACGCATCTGCTGGCCCTCGGTGATGCCTTCCACGTAGCTCGAACCGGGCACCTCGACGTTACGCACGTAGTCGGAGAAGTGAACTCCATTGCGCAGCACAAACTCCTCCTTCTCACCGCCTGCATAGAGGACTGTAGCCTTTAACACAGGCACTTCCTCTTTCACGGCAGGCCAGCCCCAACCAGAGATACCGCTAAGCAATTGCAGGCGTCGTGTCTCCACATTCACAGGAATTTCGACCTTGGCTGGGAACTTGGCGCTCTGGCTGTTGGCGGGACCGCCTTTCAGCACGATGAGGTTCATGCCCGAGGCGCTCTTCGTTGCGTCCTGAATATAGAAGGGGACATTCTGCACCTTCACATCACCGGTCTTGCGCAGTTTCACCTGGCCCTGGCGGGGTGCAGGTCCGGCAAAAACACCGCTGCGGCTGTCGGCCGTGTAGGCATCGGTCAGGCTGAGGATGCGGAACTGCTTCATCGCATCGCCGCAAATGAAGGCGAGGATGTCACGGAGGGCGTCAGGGCCCAGTGCGTCGAGACCTTCCGGCATCAGGCTGCGGCGGGTGTTTTCCCGGCGCTCGATATCCGCTTTGGCGATCTCACGCACGCCCACCTGGGTGGCCAGGGTGACCGTGGCGCTGTTTTCACTGGTGACCACGCCTTGCAGTGCTTCGCCTTTTTTGGTGATGATGTTGAAGGCCCAAAAGCTGGGGTCCACTTCGCGGTTCGGATCCACAATGTGCACCAGCAATTCGGCGGGACCATGTGCCCCCATGCCATCCAGCGGCGGGCCAACCGCCACGCCGATGTCACCCAGCTTGTGGCAAACGGCGCAGGCAGCACTGAAGAGCATTTTGCCGTTGGCTGCGTTACCCGCTTTCTGCACCTCGGGCTGCAATTTGGCAATGATGGCATCCTTGGCCGCATTGTTGATTTTAAACAGTTTGTTAGCGCGTCCTGCGATCCCCTTGTTCGGGTGGGAACGCAGACGGGCCACATCGCCGGGGGCGAAATCGGAAGCGGGAGCAATGCCTTTCTCCACGCTGTCCAATACCTCGCGGGTCC
>DASWXG010000237.1:0-8005 GCA_036405615.1 Prosthecobacter sp.
CAAGCTGTGGCAGGGTCACGCCCTTGAGGGGGTTGTCCTTGTGGGTGAAGACCGCCAGGGCATCCACTGCCACTTTGATCTCCGTGGGCTTGTAGCCGAACTTCTTTTCAAATGCGTCGATTTCTTCCTGCTTCATCTCACGGCTCATCGGGCCCAGCTGGCTGGTGCCGCTGATGAGCGCGGGCGGGGCAGTGGCGGAACCTTTGCCCTCGATCTGGATGTTCACGTTCGGATACTTCGCCTTGAAGCCTTCCGCCCAGAGAGTCATGAGGTTGTTCAGTGTGTCGGAGCCGATGGAGATGAGGTTTCCGGAGACGCCACTCACCTGCTTGTATTCAGGGATGGCGGGATTCACCTCCACAGCGGAGGCGAAAGACGTGAGGCCGAGAGCGAGGAGAAGCGTGGCTGGGATCTTCATGCGAGGGTCGGAATTGAACTGGCTGTCTGATAACTGACGCCGGCATCCATGGCCGAAGCCCTGTCACATGGCGCGGAAAGACGTGTGACAGTTTTGTAACTTTCCCCAAAGTTATGTGACGGCAATGTGACGACAAGGAAGGTTGCCAAGCAGAAAGGCCCCTTCATCATCCCTCCCAGCCCATGCCTGATCGCGAAAAGAACCCCGTTGCCCACCTCCCCGCCTCCATCCGGGTGCAGAACGTGGACTTCTTCTATGGCAGCAAGCAGACCCTGTTTGATGTGAGTCTGGACATTCCGCGCAATCAGGCCACCGCCTTCATCGGCCCTTCGGGCTGCGGCAAATCAACGCTGCTTCGTTGTTTCAACCGGATGAATGACCGCGTGGACGGCGCCGGGGTCAGGGGCGGCAGCATCGTGGTGGAAGGTACGGACATTCACAGCCCTGCCCTGGATGTGGTGCAGCTCCGCCGCCAGGTGGGCATGGTGTTCCAGAAGTCGAACCCTTTCCCGCGCAGCATCTACGAGAACATCGCCTACGGGCTGCGGCTGCACGGGGAAAACCGCAAAGACTATCTGGACCACATCGTGGAAGAGAGCCTGAAAGGCTCCGCCCTGTGGGACGAAGTGAAGGACCGTCTGGACCAGAACGCCTACGGCCTTTCCGGCGGCCAGCAGCAGCGCCTGTGCATCGCCCGGGCCATCGCGGTAAAGCCGCAGATCCTGCTCATGGACGAGCCCTGCTCGGCTCTCGACCCCATCGCCACCGCACGGGTGGAAGACCTTTTCCATCAGCTGAAGGAAAAGTACACGCTGGTCATCGTCACTCACAACATGCAGCAGGCCATGCGCACGGCGGATTACACCGCCCTGTTCTACCTGGGCAAGCTGGTGGAGTATGGCGATACCATGGCCCTGTTTGAAAATCCGAAACAGAAACTGACCGACGACTACGTGCGCGGCCGTTTCGGCTGATCCGGTCTGGCGGCTCCAGACGGTTCAGCAATGCGCCCCCACCAGGGCAGGCCCCTGTTCGAGGCGCAGGCAGGCCATGGAGTTGGGCTTGATGAGCCAGGTCTTGCCGCCTTTGAAACGCAAAGCCCCGGATTTGGCAAAGCCGGGCACCAAACTGGTGTCGAAGACCGTGCTCCAGACGGTCTTGCCGTCACCGGGCAATGAGAAATTTTGCGCCTGATCACCACGGTTAAACAGCAGCAGCAGCGGCGGCTCACCATCCAGCAAGGCACCGAAGGAGCAGCGTTTCGGGTTGTGCCATTCATCATGGCAAAGCAGGCTCGAATCTCCCTCTAGCCAGGTCACATCCGCAAGGGTCGTTTGCGGGTGAGGAACGCCATCGAAAAACTGGCTGCGATGCAGACTGCCGATGCTCTTCCGCAGGGCGATCAGCTTGCGGGTGAAGTCCAGCATCTCGGCATCGCAGTCGCTCCAGTCCATCCAGCTCAGCTTGCTGTCCTGGCAATAGGCGTTGTTGTTTCCCTGCTGCGTGCGCCCCCTCTCATCCCCCGCGTTGATGAAGGGCACTCCCACCGAAGTCATCAGAGAGGCCATCAGGCTGCGGCGGAGCCGGGCGCGCTGGCCCAGCACGCGAGGATCTTTGCTCGGTCCCTCGACTCCGCAGTTCACACTGTGATTGGCATTGTCGCCATCCCGGTTCTCTTCGCCATTGGCCTCATTGTGTTTGCTGGCATAACTGACTAGGTCCAGCAAGGTGAAGCCGTCGTGGCTGGTGAGAAAGTTGATGCCGCTGAGGGCAGGACGCTGGTTCCAGCCATAGATATCCTGGCTGCCGCAAAGGCGCTTGGCGAAATCAGCAGTGGATCCGTCATCGCCTGCCCAGAATTTCCGCACGGCGTCACGATACTTTCCGTTCAGTTCCCGCCAGGGCTCGGGGAAGCCACCCACCTGGTAGCTGTCCACACGGAAGATATCCCAAGGCTCGGCAATAAGCTTCACCTGGGAAAGCACAGGGTCCTGCGCAATGGCGGCCAGAAACTGGCTGTTGGCATCAAAGTTGTCATGCTGGTCCCGCGCCACGGTCACCGCCAGGTCAAAGCGGAAGCCGTCCACGTGCATCTCGGTGACCCAATAGCGGAGGCTGTCCAGAACAAAGCGCAACCCCGGTCCGCTAGCAGAGTCCACCGCATTGCCACAGCCGGTGATATTGATGTAGTTGGCCCCGTGCTCGTCGAAGGTATGGCGGTAGTACAAACGGTCATCCAGCCCGCGGAAAAGCAAGGTTGGGCCGCGTTCATCACCTTCCGCCGTGTGGTTGTAAACCACGTCCAGGATCACCTCCAGCCCCGCTGCGTGCAGCGCTTTCACCATCGCTTTGAATTCCCTCACCTGCCCCTCAGGATCCCGGGCCGCTGCATATTCATTGTGAGGGGCAAAGAAGCCGACAGTATTGTATCCCCAATAGTTGGTTAGCCCTTTCTCCAGCAGAAACTGGTCATCCAGATGCTGGTGCACCGGCAACATCTGCAGGCTGGTGACGCCGAGGTCCTTCAAGTAGCCAACGACCGCCGGATGCGCCAGCCCCGCATAGGTGCCCCGCAGCTCCGCCGGCACATCAGGATGCTGAAAGGTAAAGCCTTTCACATGCAGTTCGTAAAGGACCGTGTCCTTCCATGCGACACGCGGCGCCCGGTCTCCTTCCCAGTCGAAGTTTCCTTCCACGACAGCGGATTTCAAAGCCTGGGCTCCATTGTCAATGGCCCCGGGAAAAACGGCGGGGCCTTTGGGTCCCAGCATGCCAGTTCTGCCCGCAGGATCTCCGACGACCGCTAGTGCATAGGGATCCAGAAGCAGCTTGTTCGGATTGAACCGCAAAGCGCGGTCGGGCAACCAGGGACCGTGGGCCCGGTAGCCATACAGCTGGCCGCTCTTCACACCCGGCACAAAGACATGCCAGAGATCCCCCTCCCCGCGCTTCATCCTGCCCCTCGCCGTTTCTTTCGAAGGATTGGCCGGATCATAAAGGCAAAGCTCCATGATCGTGGCATGGCGTGAAAACACGGTGAAGTGGGCTCCCTCAGGAACAAGGGAGACACCGGGACGGTTGGGCGCTGTTGGGGCCGGGGCGGCAGGCATGGTTCAAGGGTCTTGAAGCAAGCGGCGGGCCGCCGCAGATGAAATTTCCAAAAGACGGCCGGGTTCTAGGCGGCGAGAGGCGCGTCGAACCACCGTCCATGTTCCTTGATCAGGTCCACCAGCCGTTCGACAGCCTCTTCTTCGGGGATGTTGAACTTCACGGCGGTCTTGCCGACGTAGAGATTGATCTTGCCAGGCGCACCGCCCACATAGCCAAAATCGGCATCGGCCATCTCCCCCGGACCGTTCACAATGCAACCCATCACGGCAATGCGCACACCTTTGAGGTGTCCCGTGGAGGCGCGAATCTTCTGGGTGGTCTGCTGGAGATTGAAAAGCGTGCGGCCGCAGCTGGGACAGGCGACATAGTCCGTCTTGAAAATGCGCACACCCGCTGCCTGCAGAATATTGTAGCTGATGCGCAGAGACTGGCCCGGTGCCTCTTCCCCGTTCACCAGCACCGCGTCTCCGATGCCATCGCAAAGGAGGGCACCCATGTTGGTCGCTGCGGCCAGCAGGTTGCTGGTAAAGCTCGCCTCGTTCGAGGCAGTGGCTTCTCCGGCCAGCGTGTCCTTGAGCAGAATGGAATGACGTGCGTCCAGCTTCGAAGCCAGCAGACGGAAGGCGTGGATGGGCGCAATGTCCAAACCGTCCGCCACCGTCACCAGACGGGCCTCCACGGAAGCGTTGATGTCGTGCAAGGCGTTGTCCTGGCGCGGATCCAGGGCCACCACGCCGCTGTCTTCCACAATCACCTCAGGTTTGAAATCTCCCAGCTTGTCCATCTTGTGGGAAACGGCGTCCCACTTGCGACGGGAGGTGAACACCGCCACCGTGCTGCCGCCGCCAACGTCAATGCCGTTGATCACCAGCCGTTCCGTTGCACGGCGGCTGTAGGTAAAAGCATCATAACTCACCGGAAGGTCGGTGCTTGTCGTTCCGCAGTGCCCTTCCCGGACATTGCTGAGCACAGATTTCACCAGAGCCTGGGCCACCGGGATTTCGTGAATGGCATCTTCGGTGAGGGAAACACGGATGGTGTCGCCAATGCCGTCGGACAGCAGGGAGCCGATGCCGATGGCGCTCTTGATGCGGCCATCTTCCCCATCGCCGGCTTCTGTCACACCGAGGTGGATCGGGTAATTCCAGTCACCGCCCAGTTCATTCAGACGGGCCACCAGCAGCCGGTAGGCCTCGATCATGACTTTGGGGTTGCTGGCCTTCATGGAGAAGAGGAAGTTGTGGAAGTCATTGTCCCGGGCGATCCGGGCGAACTCCAGGGCGCTTTCCACCATGCCATGCGGGGTGTCGCCATGGCGGTTCATGATGCGGTCGCTCAGGCTTCCATGATTGGTGCCGATGCGCATGGCCCGGTTCAGACGCTTGCACTCTTCCACCAGCGGTACGAACTGCGCCTCCATGTAGGCCACTTCCTCGGCATACTCTTCGTCGGTGTACTCTTTGACGGCGAACTTCTTTTTGTCCGCATAGTTGCCCGGGTTCACCCGCACTTTTTCCACCCACTTCACCGCCTCCATGGCAGCGTCGGGTTTGAAATGAATGTCAGCCACCAGCGGCACATCGCAACCGGCAGACCGCAGCCCGTCCCGGATGTGCTCGAGGTTTTCCGCAATGACTCTTGTCTGCGCCGTTACGCGGACGATTTCACAGCCGGCAGCGGCGAGTTCCAGCGCCTGCTTCACACAGGCCTCCGCATCGCGGGTGTCGCTGGTCAGCATGGACTGCACACGGATGGGGTTGTTCCCGCCAATTCCGATATTTCCGACGGTCACCACACGCGTCTCACGGCGCTGGTAGTGATAAAGGTCCGGGCAATAACGAAGCAGGCTGGTGGCGGTCATGAAGGTGGACTGTTATCAAAACCCCAAGGAGGCTCCCGTGCAATGGCGGAATGGCGTTCCGCCGTTCTCTACAGCACGCAATCCGGCCATGGTGAGCGGATAAAACCCCAGCCTCACACAGAAAAATGCCGATGAATACACGTGCGCATCTAACGCGGCCGCTGTTCAGTCACGGCCTACATTTGACCTGTATGGCACACAACCTCATTGACCCTATTTCCTTTCCCAGCATGCCCTTCCCGATGAGCAGTTCGACGGCCGGAGAAGCCTGGGTCTGGGGAGACTACTTTGCCGTTCTGCAAGTGAACGCCGCGACAGTGGCCCACTCCATGCAAAAGTTCATGAAGATACCTGCTCATGAACTTCCGGCAGTTCAGTACCCTTTCGCGATGACCGTTTACTACCAGCGGTCAAAGACCCCCCACGACCCCTACAACCGCCCCATTCTTTCCATCACCTTGGAGACACTGAGCCAGGCCGCCATCCTGGCCCAGCTGGGAGGCAACAAAAAGGCCCTCAAAGAACTTGGCCTTGATCGGCAATCCCCGCCCGTCAAAGGCCTGTTTAACGCCGAAGGCCGCTACAACATGGGCCCGTTCGACCAGACGGTCACTCTCGACAATGCCCGGGACTACTTTTTCACCGTCATGCACCGGCAACTCAACCTGCCGGGCATGCCCACCCAGATTGGAGCCATCGCGGACATCTATGGGCACCCCGAAACCGGCTGGCCAGCCGATAGAAGACCCAAAGCTGCCAAATTCGGCTGTGTTATTTTTCTGGCAGCGCTGGGCACCGGTCTCGCCACAGGTTGCGCCTTGCTGGCTGCCGCCTTTCTTTCGTAGAATACCGCAGGCAACAACAAGGGCTGGCAGACAAGATGTCCGCCAGCCCTTGTGAGAAAAAATGGGCTTTATTTGGTGACTTCAGGCCGCTGGTCTTTGGGCAGCCACTTGATGCTCTCGGCGGGACTGGCCTTCTTGCTTCCTCCCAGGAAGATGTCTCCCAGGTCTTTGAAAGTCACAAAGAAGATGAAGCCGAAGAGAGTCAGTGCACAAGCCGTCTGCACCCACTCCAGGGCCCGTGAATGAAGCGGCTTGCGGCGCAGCGCCTCGGCGATGGCCATGGTGATGTGTCCACCGTCCAGCACCGGGAAAGGCAGCATGTTCATGATGGCCAGGTTGATGTTCAACACCACGCTGAACCACAAGATTTGAAGAAGCGCAGCCGGGTCCTGCAGCAGATTGTAGTATACACGCCCAATGCCCACCGGGCCGCTCATGTGAGAAACGCCGATATCCGATTTGCCGGAGACCAGTTTGCTGATCATGCTGAACATGCTGCGCGCAGCATCGGAAACCTGCTCGCTCACGGGCGGGTAGTCCAGCTTGCGCTCACCGGTGGCGTGCCAGCCGATGCCGACCATCACGCGGGGCTTCTCCTCCTTCAGTTCCCAAACATCCGGAACTCTCGGGGTCAAGGTCACGGGAAATTCCTGGGTCGTCGAGTTGGTGGCGCTTACCTGCTTTCTCCGCACCTGGATCGTCACCGGCACGCCAGCCTTGTTCTCCAGGTAGTCACCCAGTTGGATGGGGCTCAGCAGCGGGGTGCCGTCAGCGCTGAGAATTTCATCCCCAGGCTGCAGACCCGCATCGGCAGCGGGGCTGTTGGTGGCCACGGTGCCGACCATCGGAACAGACTTGCCAGAGATTCCGACCTGCCTGAGTGCCGGCCTTTCGAAAATGGCCTTCCACCAGGAAGTTTCCTTCTTGGCCACTTCCGGCCACTTGGCATCCACATCCACCTTCTTCAGGCCTTCACCCGGGCGGTCCACTTCAAAGGCAATGGTGCTGCCCTCGCTCGCCACCACGCCCCAGCGGACGCTGTCCACAAAGCCTTCAAAGCGACGAATCGGCTGGCCATCAATGGTTTTGATGACATCTCCCGGTTTCAAACCTGCCTTCCCGGCGGGACTGTCTTTTTCCACGTAACCGATCGTGGTGGTGACAAAAGCTTCCGACTGGGGTTTGCCCAGCCAGCTGACCAGAACCGCGAACAAGCAGGCCAGACCAAAGCTGAACAAAGGCCCTGCAAAAGCCACGATGATTTTGTCCAGGGGCTTGATGGGCGGCAGCGGCTCCGAACTCTGGGATTCGCCTTCGATGGCATCCATCGGTGCCATCTGGGGCAATTTCACAAAACCGCCGGCCGGAATGCTGCCCAGACCGTACTGCACCCCGTTGATGGTCTTTTTCCACAACGGCTTGCCGAACCAGATTTGAAAGGCTTCCACCTTCAGTCCGCGCCAGCGGGCTGCCAGGAAATGGCCCCACTCGTGAACCAGGATCATGAGGTTGAACACCAGCAGCACCTCAAAGATGAGGATGATGATCCGGAGCACTTCACCAAAGGTGCCGAGGGAGGAAAGCCATTGCATCATAGGAAACGAAATTCTATACGCGCGAAGTCACGGCGCGGGCGGAAAAGCTACCACCCGCGGCGGGACAGGGCAATCTGCCAAATGCCAAA
Source organism: Prosthecobacter sp. (assembly GCA_036405615.1). Lineage (GTDB taxonomy): Bacteria > Verrucomicrobiota > Verrucomicrobiia > Verrucomicrobiales > Verrucomicrobiaceae > Prosthecobacter. The sequence goes on from DASWXG010000237.1 coordinate 7,920, forward strand.
TTCTGGCAATTCAGCGGTTCCCTTACTGGCGGCGGCGCGCCACCATGATGCTGGTCGTCGCCGGGCGGTACAGGTAACCAAACCCA
>DASWXG010000238.1:0-3975 GCA_036405615.1 Prosthecobacter sp.
GCCACGTGGAGACTTCCCTGACACTGAAATTGGCCGATGCTTTCCATGTTACGGACAACCCTGCGAAGGAAACTCTTTTGCGAGCGAGGGCGTCAGATTATGTAGAGAAAATTTGCACCAATCTGGTACGCATTCCGCGGCCGGATCGTGACGGGTGTGTGGTGCTGGCAAAACATTGCCTGTTAGGGGTTGACTGGCCTGAAAAATGGAAAGGTGTCGCGGTCCTGAGCCTTGATCAAGCGTTTGGCCGGATGCTCGAAGGCGGAAAACACCTGCCTCTTCCCTCCAATCCTCGGCGCATCAAGGCCCTCTGCAACCAGTTCCAGCTCACACTTTTAAATGCTCACGAGTGGCTGAATGGCAAAGCGGATAACCACCGACAAATCGACGACGCGCTCAGGGAAAATGCAGAACTCGAACTCGTTCGCTCATTGTTCATTGTAGCCGCCCTCAGGCAGTTCTTTCCCGATATTTATCGAATGATCGAGTCGGTCCCACGATTTTATTCGGAGTTGCATGGCTGGTGCAAAGATTCTACTTCAAGTGGGGATGAAATCTTTGCATCCTTGAAGCGCATTGTTTCGGCCGTGGCAGGGAGCACTACGGAAGCTATCCTGAGTGAACCGGGTGTTTTGCTCCCTGATCCTCACGAAGGCATTTCGTTTTTCATTCAAGAGCTTGTTGTTCTGCGAGGGCTTCTCACAGAAGATGAGGTCACCGACTTGCTCAGTGCCATATGAGGTCCTTCTCCAAAGCTCCTACTCCCCCTGAACCTCCTGACCGGGAGGCGTTTTTGCAGCCGTTCAATCACAAGGTGCTGCTCAGATATTTTGAAGATGTGCGCAGTTTCCACGGTGCGATCAAGTTTTTGGGCATGGGCTCCATGCGTGAAAAGGTGACTAAGGATGTGCATCTGGACAGTCTCTTTGTCATGCCCCGGCTTCATCACCGGCATGTGACGGCGGCGGAGTCAGTAAACGATCCTTCCGCTCTGGCGGAAAGCCGCCTGCTGCTGGATGATGTTCAGAAGAATCCGCGGCTGGTGGTGCTGGGAGATCCGGGCAGCGGCAAGAGCACCTTGATCCAATATCTTTCAGACGGCCTGTGCCGGACTTTGGACAACTCTGTCCGGAATGCCCTTGGGCCGCTCGTGCCAGTACCTATCATCTTGCGGGAGCTGGACCTGACGGGCCTTAGCCAAAACTGCACCTTTGAAAAGCTGCTCGAAGCGTGGCTGAACAACAAACTGCGGCCAGTCTCCGCAGCTTTTGAGGGCAAATGCGATTTGTTGAAACAGCTCTTCACCTCAGGGCAGGCGCTGGTGCTTGTAGATGGACTGGATGAAGTGGGCGACGAAAATCTGCGCGGTTACCTGCGTGAAGCCATTTGGGACGGGATGGACCGTTATCCCCGCACACGGTGGATTGTCACCTCACGCATTGTTGGGTACTCGGCTGTGGCGCTGCATCAACTGGTGCTGAATGACGGCGATGATCGGAAAAAGCAGCGGAAGAAACAAGCTGCCACCGTCCAGCCTGAAGCGCAGGGACTGCATTCGCCAGGAAAAGTATCAGCGGGGTTTTCCATGGATATAATGGCGAAATTGACGGCTGTTATTCAGGTGACTACGCTGGCTTATGTCGCTCCCTTCAACCAAAAGCAAATCGAACTGTTTGCGAAGAACTGGATGCTGGCGATGGGAGACAATCCGCATGATGCGGTGCGCAGCACAACCCATTTTATCCAGGGGATTTCAGAGCGTCCTGCCACCCAGTTGCTGGCCCCCACACCGGTGCTTCTCACCTTTATGGGGCTGGTGTATCGGGGGATGCGTGATTTTCCCAACGGCCGTGCTGAGCTGTTTCGTTTTATCGTGCGTGCCTATGTGGAAAACATCGAAAAGGAGAAGTTCGGCAAGACGGGCATCCCGGCGGGTTTGAACAGTCAGATTGTGGAGAGACTGTTGGAGCGGATAGGCTGGGAGGCGCAGCTTTTGCGCACAGCGAACCTGAACACGGAGGAGGCGGAAGACACGACGCGCGAATTGCTGATTCCGGAAAGTTCGCTTCGAAAGTGGATGCGTTCCACCTTGAAAGATGTGCTGCCCCCGGCCGACGTAGATCCTGCCATTGCTGCGCTTTTGCGTTATCTGGCGGAGCGCACCGGCCTTATCATCCCGCGCGGTCGTCTTGCTGACAGCTCGGGGGAGAGGCAGGAGCACTATTCCTTCCTGCATCTCAGCATCCAGGAGTTCATGGCCGCTCGCTGGCTGATGGAACGCATGACGGATGACGACTGGCAAGATCGCGAGCGCAACCGCAAAACCTGGACCTATCGCGCGGGTCTTCCTGCCGATTCATTACCCATGTTACGGGAACGTTGCGGTCTGTCTGAATGGCATGAAGTCTTTTTCCTCTTGCACGAGCTATGGCAAAAGCCAACCCCGCTTTTCAGGCTTTTCTCCGCAAATCCATGGGACAATATCACCAGTTCAGGTGCCATCGAAAGTCTGCGCAAGGGCATTAGGTCATCGGATTCGCGGGTAGAAGAGCAACGAATGGCTTTGTCCATATTGCTCGCAACAGTTGCTCTTGATGAAAGCAATGGGCTGGCCATGCACCGCAGCTTTCGTTACGAAGTGCTTAAAGCGCTACATTGGAAAGCTTGCTTGTCCTGGCAGTTGAATTCATTTGAAGTTGCTGCACTGCTGCTCAGGAGGGGGGGGCTTTTTGAACTCTCCAAGGAAGCACTCAAAGCTGCGTTGAAAGAGAGTTCCGCGCCTGTTCTTTCTTTGCCGATTTCTATATGTGAAAATCATAGAATGCTAGTGGAGGTTTTAAGAATATGCACCAATTTGGAGAACTTGGCATTGGATTCATGTGCCGATCTAAGTTCTTTAGAGGTTTTGGAAAAAAGGAAGCTACGTGTTCTTTGGATTGGCAGCTGTCGGGCACTTGATTTAAGCGCGCTACAAAGGTTCAGTCATCTGGAAACTCTTTCAATCAGTGGTTTAGAGTATTCCAATATACGAACTCTTGAAAAATTGGTCTCCTTAACAAGCTTGTTCCTGATGGATTGTGTGGAAATTTATGATTTAAGGCCAATTCAAAATTTAAATAAACTTAACTGGCTTAGTCTCCTCTTCTGCTCAAGCATTAATGATATCAATCCCTTAGCGAAACTGCAAAATTTGGAAAGGCTAGACCTTGCGGAATGCAGCGCCATCATTGATCTAAGCCCCTTGAAGAAACTGAGAAAACTTCGTCATTTAGATATCTCTGGGTGTAGAAGTCTACGAAATCCGAAGCGCCAAATCGAAGAGTTACAACATTCTCTTCCTAGATTGAAAATTATCTTTAATTAAATAGGTTAAGTGCAATGCGAGATAAATGTGCATTTTTAATACTTATTTATCTATTTGAACGGTGGTCGGCTGCCGGTTCTCGGAAGGTCTTCCCCCTCCTGTGTTTGCTTTTGGTGGAAATTGTGAAATAGTGTTTCATGATGGTATGCAATGAGGGTGACAGGGGGCGGAATGATGGGGCGCGGGTGGAGGAGGGGCTGCGGGCGGCCCTTGCCGGGCATCTGCCGGGGGCTTCGGCGATGGTGCATTTTGAGACCTGCGGGAAGATCGAGGTGGAGTCGGCGCAGGGGCGGCGGCTGGTGCTGCCGAGGGCGAATGTGTTTCAGCGGCGGCTGTTTGAGGCGTATGAGACGCTGCTGGCGGCGGGCGTGCGGGAGATCCGCCTGCTGGGCCTGAAGATCCGCCAGTGCGGGGGCACCACGGCGGCCTGTCACCTGCTGTATCACCATGCGATGCGCTTTGAAAGCGAGATGCTGGTGATGGCGGATGTGCGGGCGAATGCGGCGGCGATGCTGCGCAAGCTGCGGACGTTTTCCGAGCATGATGTGTTTCCCTGGAACAATCCGCTGAAGCCGGGGAGGGAGCGGCTGGAGTGGGCCAATGGGTCGGTG
>DASWXG010000239.1:0-5242 GCA_036405615.1 Prosthecobacter sp.
CAAGCCTTACATGGCTGCTGCGCCTCTGGTGGGTCTCTACATTTTCTTTTCCAATTTCAACAAAATTGCCGCCCAGCGCTGGGTTCAGGACCTGGCGCTGAAGATTCCTATTGTCGGCATGCTGGTGCGCAAATCTGCCGCTGCGGCAGGTTTCCGGACCCTGTCGATGCTCACCGAATCCAACGTGCGTTTGACAAGCGCCTTGGAAATTACCTCTGCGGCCACCTGGCACTACCACTACAAGGAGTTCTTTAACCGTCTGCGCGACCACATCAGTGTGGGCAGGACTTTGCACGAAGGATTCCTGATGGAGTCCCACTGGCTGGGAAGTGACGGGCGCAATCTTTGCGGCCTCATCGAACTCGCCTCTGAAACCGGTTCCGGGACGGAGATGCTGGCGGAGATCGCTGATGACTACGAGGAGGAGCTGGACAACATGGCAGCCTCCCTGGACAAGCTCATCGAGCCGCTGACCATGCTCATTCTCGGCGTCATGGTGGGTTTCCTGATCTATGCGATCTACGGCCCGATGTTCAGTCTGGGAGATGTGATCCTGAAAAAGAAGTGACCTGCGAAATCGAAGCGGGTCGGGGTTCTCCCGGCCCGGTGTTTCACCGCAGCCGGAGAATGCGCAAGATCTCCGCAATGGCGGCGGGATGGCGGAAGGCGCCGTGCCGGGTGGGAACAAGGAGTTCCGATGCCGCCCCTGGAAGATGGCTGCTCGTGTAGGGCACGATGCCGTCGCTGCTTTTTTCCACCGGGCCTTTGCGGCCCCGGTTGCCGATGATGCTGTGGGTCTGGACTGTCGGCGGGAAGGGGAGGTCCGCCAGGATCCTGAGTGTGGGCTGGCGCGGAGACAGCGCACTGACACTGTCCAGCTTGCCGCGCCCGAGAGCTTCATAGGCAGGGGTAAAGACTCCCGGGTTGGTGGCTGACACCCGCTTGAAGAAATCGCGAAACGGAGTGGGCGGGCGAGTGAGCCAGCTGCCAGCCCTGCCCAGGATGTTGTCTGCAAAGGCGCTGCCCCGGTGCGGGGTACAGACAAAGATGATCCGGTGGATGCTGCGGTCCGGCTGCCACTCGAAGGCTTCTTCCAAAACTTTGCGATCCTCCGCGCTCAGCTGGAGCGATTCTGGCGGCACTTTGAAAGCGGCGTTCCAAAAGGCGTCTCCGGGATCCACCACGAGCCCCTTGGCAATCAGCCCGCCCATGCTGTGGACCAGCAGGGTGGTGCGCTGCATGGCTGGGTCATCACCTTCAGGATCCAGCATCTGTCTCAGCTCTTTGAGCTGGGTGCGGAGGATGCGGGCGGAGTAGAGGGCCGGCGCGGAGGTGTTGTAGAGATAATGCCAGACCTGGTAGCGGTTGCGGATGGTGTTGTCCGCCCACAGGTCGTTGCTCATTTTGGCCCAGGCCAGCGGGGTGGACAGCAGTCCGTGAATCATGATGAGCGGCTCCTTGTTGGGATTGTAGGGCTCCATGAGGAACAGCTGCGGGTTACGCTTGGGCGAAGGGGTTAGCATGTCCAGGATGGCTGACTGGCGAAGCCGGCCGGTCCGGGCCAGCGCGGCTGCCCAGGGCATGGAGAAGTCCGCTGCCAGGGGTTGCCTTCTGCCCTTATACGGGACCATGTCGTAGGTCATGGGACACAGCAGCCTGATGCGTACTTTTTGCACCTGACCGCGCGGTGGGGCTGCTTCCAGGACAGCGGTGAGCGGTCGTGCGATGACTTCCGGCGGGTAGTAGTTTTCAATGCGTTCCCGGTGCCGGTTTTCACGCATGGCCAGCAGGGGCGCACCGACACCTTCCCGTTGGTGGTGCTCAATCCGGCTGACCTTGTAATCGGAGGCCGAATGAATTTCGTCAAAATACTCGAGAGGCTGGGGCTGGCCGGGGCCTCCGGCAAACTCCACCTCATAACGGAGGCCGTCTCCATCCAAGGCGGATAGCGAGGTGCGCAGAGGCATCTTTTCCTTTTTCCAAAGGGCCACGAGCTGACCGAGTGCCTTGCGGGATTCCGGGGAAGAGGCATCTTCTTTTAGCGCTCCTTTCAGGAGAACATAAGCGGACGCGGGTTCCTGGCCGAGGGCATCCAGCACCCGCGCTTTGACGGGACGTGTGACTTTTGCCGGTGCCAGGGCGCACGATGCCAGGCCTAGAGTGAGGGTGAAACAGAGCAGGCGGATGCCGGTCATGGTCTGGAGAGGATTGTGTCATACTGCTTCGCATCCCGGTGGCACTGCAAGTGCTTTGCAGGCAGAAGAAGAATTGCCTTTGCATTTGCGGGTGCGGTGACGAGGGCGGCTGTGGTATTTTGCAGCCTCTTTTCATGTCTGTGTTCCGACTTTCTCCGCGTCAGCCTGTTTTCGGCGTCGCCCGCGTGGCCTTGCTGGGCTGTGTGTTTCTCATTGCCCTGATCTCTCTGCCGGTTCTGGCTGGCTGGGTGTTTGAGATCCCGCTGCTGGTCAGCTGGGGCACCACCCTGCCGCCGATGAAAGCCATCACCGTCGCGGTGATGATTGCTGCGGATTTGTGCCTGCTGCTCACCGCGCTGAGCCGCTGGCGTGAGGGGCGGGGCTGGAGAAAACCTCTGGGACTGATGGCCAATGTCCTGGCGTGGATCGTTATCCTGGCTGGCCTGTGGACCTTGTACTTGAGCCTCCGCGGAGAGGAGCATTCGGAGCCAGCCTGGGCCGCTCCATGGGGCGGATTGCCTTCGATTGCTTCGTCCGCCTCGTTCATTCTGACCGGGCTGGGTTTCTGGGCGGCACAGAGGCGGACCGCTCTCAAGCTGCACAGCTTTTGCGTGCTGGTCACCTCGGCAGTGGCATGGCTGGCTCTGATGAGCCTTGTCTATGGGAGATATCCGGGGCCGGTGGAGTCTCTGTGGAAAGCGGTATCCCTTCCGGGTGCCTGCATCATGCTGCTGCTGCCGGCAGGCATGGCCATGCTGCGGCCTCTGTCCGGCGTGGGAAAGGTGCTCCTGTCTCCGAGACCTTCGGGGAAGATGGTGCGGCTTCTATTGCCGCTGGCTCTGGGACTCACATTTGCATTCGCCCTGCTGCGCACCTGGGCGGAGCGCCATATGGGCGTTCCGGTGGAGATCACCATGGCTTTTTACACCTCGGCGATGATGCTGGGCGTGGCGGTCATCATTCTGCGCAATGCGCAAGCTACCTCGCGCTTGGAACAGCAGAGAGAGGCGTGGGAGCGCCGGACCGTGCGGAGTCTGGACAACACCCGGCGGGCCCTCGCCCATGCAGAAGCGTATTTTGAAGCGGCTCCGGGCGGGATGGTGGTCATCGACAGCGGAGGGTACATCGTCGTGGTGAACTCCCACATGCAGCAGCTGTTTGGCTATGAAGCGGCTGAAATGGAGGGATTGAGGCTGGACACCCTGGTGCCGGGGCTTTTTGACAAAGATGAGGATGGCACCGCAGATCCGTCACCCTCAGGAAGCCCGGTGCTGGCGTGTATTGATCTTCGGGAAGATCTCCAGGCGGTTCGCAAGGATGGCTCGTGCTTCGCCACGGAGATTGTTCTGGGCCCGCTGGTGTCCGAAGGCGGTGCCATGGGCATTGTGTCCATCCGCGACATCACCAAACGCCGTACGGCCGAAACGGCACTGGCCGAGCGCGAGGGAAGGTTCCGGGGCATTTTTAACAGCACCTTCCAGTTTATAGGCCTCCTCACTCCCGAGGGAGTCTTGCTGGAAGCAAACGGTCCCGCGCTCAAAGTCATCGGTGCCACGCCTGAAGAGGTGGTGGGCCTCAACTTCTGGGATTGCCCCTGGTGGAGTCATTCAGAGAGTGAACAGCGCAGGGTGCAGGAGGGCATTCTCCTGGCGGCATCAGGCACGGCGGTGCGTTTTCAAACCTGGCATCCCACGCCTTCCGGTCACCGCCGGGAGGTGGATTTCTCCTTGCGTCCTGTCCGGAACAAAGCGGGAGAAGTGGCTTTCCTCGTGCCGGAGGGGCGGGACATCACGGACATGGTGGAGGGCCAGAACCAGCAGATCGAAAAAGAGCGGTTGTACCAGCAGGAGATTGCCACCAGCCAGCGCCGCCTTCTTCTCGCCACCCGCGCTGCTCATCTCGGGATCTGGGAATGGGATGTTGCAGCCAACGAACTGATCTGGGATGAGCAGATGCACCGGATTTACCAGGTGCCGCAGACCGGTTCCCGCCTGCCGTTTGAGACCTGGGTGGAACGTCTGCACCCGGATGACCGTGAGGCTGCGGTAGCCGCAGTAAAGGCTGCTTTGCAAGACGGGAAGGACTTCGAGATCGTGTTCCGGATCATGTGTCCGGACGGCTCCGTGCACTACATCCAGACCAAGGCCGTGGCGCAGCAGGACGACTCTGGCAAGCCGGTGCGCATGCTGGGGACCAATGCCGACATCACCCAGCAGGTGCTGGTGGAGGCCGGCCTGCAAGAAAGCGAGGAACGCTTCCGCCATGCTTTCGAATACTCGGCCATCGGGTTTGCCCTGCTGGAGCCGGACGGGCGCTGGATGACCGTCAACAAAGCTCTTTGTGATATCGTTGGTTATGCTGAGGATGAGTTGCTGGCTGGGTCTTTCCAGGACATCACGCATCCGGATGATCTGGAGACGGACCTGGAAAACGTGAACAAGCTGATCCGGGGCGAGATCACCCACTATCAGATGGAGAAGCGCTACCTCCACAAAAACGGCGGGGTGGTGTGGATTTTGCTCACCGCTTCCCTGGTAAAAGAGGAAGATGGAAGCCCGGCCTATTTCATCTCCCAGGTTGAAGACATCACCCAGCGGCACGAGGCGGAACGCGTGCTGAAATTCCAGCAGGAGCAGTTGAGGATGCTGATTGAACACACGCCTGCTGCTGTGGCGATGTTTGACATGGACATGTGCTACGTGGCCGCCAGCCGCCGGTGGGTGGAGGATTACCAGCTCCAGGCCACACCCCTCATCGGACGATGCCATTACGACGTGTTCCCGGAGATCGGGGAGGACTGGAAGGCCATTCATCGGCGCTGTCTGGGCGGGGAGGTGGAGAGCCGCGCGGAAGACATGTTTGTCCGCGTGGATGGCCAGCAGGAGTGGCTGCGCTGGGAGGTGCGCCCCTGGATGGATGTGGCCGGAAAGATCGGCGGCGTTGTCATGTTCACGGAAGTGATCACGGACCGGAAACATGCGGCTGAAAAGATCCGCGCGTCACTGGAGGAGAAAGAGGTCCTCCTGCGGGAGATTCACCACCGGGTG
>DASWXG010000240.1:0-5625 GCA_036405615.1 Prosthecobacter sp.
ACGCTCGTGCTGCCCAGCGAGGCCATGCGCAGTTCGCCCGGGTCCGCCTCATTGGCCGACTGCGTCTGCGCGATGAGCACCGGATTGGTCCGCGAAGCCGGGAAGGTCACCGTGGCCAGCGTGCTCGTCACCGCCGCCGTGCTGCGCACTGCGGACAGCACCTTGCCGTCCAGAAAACCCGTGCCGGTGGACACCGCGATGTAGCCGATGCTTTCATTGGAGATCGCCGCTGTGTCCAGCTCCTGCGTCTCCACCTTCACCTGGAAGTTCGTGGTGGTCACACCGGAGATGCGGGTCTTCAGGGCCTTCACGCCCTTGCCCGCCACACCGGAGGAGTTCACCGTGGACTCCACCTGGCCCAGCACCACCGGCGCAGCGGTGAAACCGGAAAGCGCCACCGCTGTGTTCGTGCGGTTCACACCCGTCACACGCCCCACCTGCCAGCGCTGCGTGCCGAAGACATGCGTGCCCGGCGTCAGCGCAAAGAAATGCACCGTCTCCGCCGGATGATACCCGTTGATGTAATCCCACTCATCCAGCTGGTATTCAAAACCCGTGGTCGTGACATTGCGCACACGCACCACCAGCGGCTCGCCATTGGCCTGCGTCGAAGGCCCCATGACCACCACAGGTGCCACTGCAAAAGTGCGGGTGAAGGTCACCGCATTCCACTGGTCCCCCGTGTTCTGCACCGGCGTCGTGATGGCGCCCGATTCAAAATTCGCCGGAGCCGCCTGCGCCGAGCCTGCAGCCAGGCCTAACGAGAAAGCTGACAAAACTGTTGCAGCCAGCGTTGCACGGCCATTGCGCACAAAACCGGAAAAGGCCCGCAGCCCGGCAAGAGGAAAAGCCCGCAGGCTTGTACAGCATCGAGGTAAGGGTGGTGGTTGGGTATCCATAGCGGGCCGATTTCAGCGGCCAGCCTCCTCTTTAGGAAGCTCCCTGCTGTCCCCTCTTCGGGGGACGGCCGGGCAAAGCAAATTCATGCACGCACTAAAGGCCACCCCAGCGATGCGCGCACCTTGCACGACAGCCCCATGCAGGATGCATTTGCAAAGACACACCTAACAACAAGTTATGTTACACAACAGAATGTTGAGCCTGGTTGAGCCTGGTTGAGCCTGGTTGAGCTTGGTTGGAGGCGGGCAGGCAGCGGTCGAACTTCGCGTCCAGCTGCACGTCGCATGACTCTCATTCGTCTTATCCGTCCCATCCACGAGTGCGCGGGCTTCCACGCACTGCCGCTACGCAACACTGCTCCCAACAACCTGCAAGCCTGCAAGCCGGTATGGCTCTTGCTCAAGATCCCGGTGCAGGCACCGGTGCCGTCTGCAAGGCCGAGGCAGCCTCCAGACGGACCTCGCCAGGGAGGTCAGAGCGTATGGACAGCTCTTCCAGAGATTTGTTGACCGCCTTCACCAGAGGCGACGGTGGCGCACCCGGCGCACTCATGGCACCTGCGGGCGGTGACACTTTGATATCCTTCAGCGTAGCAATCAATTCCTGCGTGCGGTGCACAGTGCTGGCCTTGGCGTCCGGCGCAGCGCTGCTGTTCAGACGGCCCGCAGCCTCCAGCGCAGCTTGCGTGGCCGCCGTCACCTGTGCGGGCGTGGGGTTTGCCGCCAGTTCCTGGGTCTTGGCCTGGACGTTCTCAGTTTTCTGCACCAGTCCCCGCGTATCCGTCTGCATCTCGACAAAGGCAGTGCCGGAGTTGATCACCGCCGGCCAGGCCACCCCGCACAGCGCGGCAAAGCCTGCCGCACGGGCAAAGTCTTTCGTATCCGTGTGTGCAATGACATACACCGCCGCCATGGCCGCCACCGCACCGCCCAGCGTAAACTTCAAAAACTGCAGAAAGGCGATGCCGCCGCTGTTGGTGGTGAAGTAACCCGGAAAGGTGGCGGCGATGAACCAGGCCAGCAGCCCGCCCACCGCACCGGCAGCGCAGATGTGGTACCAGGCGGCCGCACCGGCCCTCGCAGCCTCCGCCTCCGCCAGCTTTGCAGCCACGGCCAGATTGAACGCCTCTTGCTCGGCAGCCTTTTCAGCCGCTTCTTCCTCAGCCGTCTTCGGCAACGGAACCTTGATCTCCGGGGTGGGTGTGTCGCTCATAAAACAAAGTTCAAGTTAGGCCATTTTCAGTTCTGTTCAGATCAGCTGCAATCCAAGTCCATGTTTCGGGAAAACAGAGGCTGCTGCCCCGTTCTGCATGAGTTCACGGGCTCCGGCTTTAGCTCATACATCGGCCTAGATGAATATTGCAACCTCAAAAAGCAGCCAAAAACTCAGGCCAAAACCAGATCCCTTGGCCAAGAACCTAACAAATCATTCCTCAAACGCATCACGCCCGCCTTCCCCAAATTCCCCTCTTCCGTCATTTTACCTCACAAACATCAGCCTTCGCAGCGGCATGATGAGGTTTCTAAAGATCATAACCAGTGATTCGATCATCACTTAAAAGAGGTGCCATCCACGTCACATAGAAAGTTAGGCGAAAGCTCACTTTCGGGTTTACGCAGCCGCATCACTGGTTTACAAGCAAGCGTCGGCTAATCAAATAACTCAGGCAATCATCTGAACAGATTTAGTCATTAGACTTGTTTAACAAAAATTAAACAGATTAGAGGAAACTACGGTTCCTGCCACTCCGGCCCGTTCATCTCAATCCGCGATTCCACATGCCATGAAGCCTTGTTGTCGTATTGCTGCCGCCCTCCTCAGCCAGACCTTGCTGCTGCTCTCCGGTCTGGCCGCTCCCGCCCTGCATGCGCAGGAAACACCCGAAACCCAGGTCACCCTGCTGCCCGCCGCCGAGCGTGAAGAGCTCCTGCGGGCCAACAACATCACCCCTCCGGCCACCCCGCTCTCCGCCCCCGGCACAGCGCCCCAGTTGCCGGAGCGCGTGCTCTGCCTCAGCCAGCGAAATGCCGACGGCTCCACCCGCCTCGTCTGGCGCGACTACGCCAGGAAGGCCATCGTCATCCAGTTCTTCGGCCCGGACAAACGCCTGAAGTCAGAGACCGTGCGCAAGACAGCGCCCGCCCCGCTGGCGGAGCCGGAACGCGCCCTCGCCCTGTATCTGAGCCGGGAGCAGTCGGCCGAGCTCAAGGCCCTCTTTGGCACAGAGACGGCCTCCGCCACGCCCTTCCAGGAGATGCTCCCCATCGTCACAGACCAGGCGGACGCGCGCTTTGCCCACCGGCTGGTGCGCTTCCGCTTCCAGAAAAAACGCGCCGCCGGGCCCCAGGCGGATCACGTGCTGATCGTTGTGGACCTCGATGAGAAAAAGGTCATCGAATCCTCCCGCAGCGAAGGTGCCTGGGAAGAAGCGCCCGCGCTGGCAGAGCCGCCCCAGGCCGCCATCATGGCCCCGGGCCAGGTGCCCCAGGGGGCGCCGCGCCAGACCGCCACCGTGCTGCAGAAGTTCACCATGAACTTCTGGAAAACGCCCACCACCTCCGTGCCCTCCACCGTGGCCTGGCGCGTCACCTTCGGCATCGAAAGCCACAACGGCGGCAGCAAGGTCATGTTCATTGAAAAAGCCGACTACAGCCGCGACTACAAAGACGACGCCGACACCGCCAACGACGGCTGGGTCACCATCCTGGGCGACACACGCCTGGCGGAGATCAACGTGCCTTACAACAAAGGCGGACCGGAATACTACGACATCAGCGACTTCAGCTTTGGCCTGCACAAACTGAATGCAGACTCCGACGGCGGCCCCACCTGCATCGGGCCCAAGGAGCTCTTCTTTGACTGCGTGCTCAAAGAGCTGCACGACGCCCAGAACTACTCTTTCGACAAAGGCGGACGCAGCGTCCGCGGCCAGCAGATGGACCTGTGGTCCGTCCTAAGTGCGGCCAACTACAGCTACATCATGCGTTATACCTTCCATGCCGACGGCATGATCGAGCTGAACCTCGGCCCCGCCGCCCACAACCTCACCTTCTCGCCGGACCAGCAGACGCAGGACATCTCCACCCACCTGCACATCGGCTGCTGGCGCATCACCCCCGTGCTGGGAGATGCCCGCAACATCGCTGTGAAGGAGATCAAATACATCTCCACCTCCGCCACAGGCTCTGCTGCCACCACCCAGGTGGCAGACTTCAATGGCGGGCGTGAAGGAGGCATCGCCGTCTCACCCCAGGAGTACACCATGATCCGGCTGGAATCCCTCACCCAAAAAAACGCCCACCAGCCGCCCTCCCCGCTGTGCTATGACGTCATCTCCCGCAGCCACGGTGCCGCGCGCCGGTTTGTGGACGGCTCGGAGTGGTCGCAAAAGGACTACTGGGTCACCCACCGCCAGACTGCCGGTGGCGAGCCCGCGCTGGACTTCCGCAACCTGCCAGACCTCGCCTCTGCGCGCCGCAGCCTCACCAATGCGCCTCTGGTCCTCTGGCACCACTCCTCGCTCATCCACCGCGCACGGGATGAAGACTTCGGCCCCGTAGGTTCTGACCCCAATGCCGGCATCGCCAGCACCGGTTTCGTCGGCCTCGTTCTCAAGCCCAGAAACCTCCACCCCTCCAGCCCCTTCTACAAACCCTGAGGCCACCGCGGCCTGTCGTGCCGCAGACGTCCGGCCGGGCCTAACCAAAAAGACATCTGCCACCGGGCCCGTCTCCGTTTTCACTACCGGGGCGGACCCCGGGCAGGCAGAGGTCTCCAGTTCTCCCGGCGCCCGACCCGCCTGTCTGCCGTCTCCCGGCGCGGGTGCCGTGCCGCACCGCACAGCACGGGGCTGCGCCGCGCCCCACCGTTCACCTGCTGTCACGTCACAGCCTCACGCCCAGCATCCTACACCCCGGCCCCGGCCACCTACCGCCATGCACACCCTCCGGCTGCTCCTGCCCGTCCTGCTTCTGGCCCTCCCTCTCCAGGCCACTCCGCCCGGCTACCCGGGCACCCCGCCCCCCCCCATCAACCAGGTCTCCTGGTTCGGCTCTCACCGGGATCTGGTGAGAGATGTGCAGGCCCGCTTCAGTCCGCTGCTCGCTCCGGGGGTCAACCTCCAGTTCGCGGGCTCCAGACCGGATGACCCGCCCGCGCGCGTGCCCATCTTCCTGGTCATGCTGCAGGACACACCGGAAAAAGAAAAGCTGGTCAACCACACCCGGGAAGCGCTCTTCGGCCCGCGCGGCCTGCAGCCGTACCTGAACCATGTCATGGCCGGCATGCGCCAGTTTCTGGATCCGGCAGACCTCATCCCCGTCACCCTCCCCCGCACCTGGGATGTCTACCTGGCCGGCAGCTCCCCCCGCGAAGAAATGACAGGCGTCTGGCCGCTCTTTGACGACATCAGCACCGCCCTCACCCAGGAAAACCGCTCTCTGCTGAAGGACCACTACATCGCCAAAAACAGCCGTGGCGAACGCCTCGGGCGCGGCAGCGGCGTCCCCCAGCCGGATGCCGACACCGTGGACGGTTGCATCCTCATCCTCGCCTGCCCGCCTAACCAAGTGTATGCCTACCGCGACTGGTTCCGCCGCAACACCTCCCTGCCCATCCTGCGTACCGCAGCAGGCCATTCCTTCAAGCTGGACAGCTACATCGCACTCTCCGCCTATGTCCACCTGCCCAGCCTGGATCCCGCCCCGCCTGCCGGCACCCCCTTTT
>DASWXG010000241.1:0-22150 GCA_036405615.1 Prosthecobacter sp.
TAAGTTTCCTGGTCCCACGACAGGGTGGCTTCGGTTGAACTGAGAAGGGAGATCTCCTGGGCAAGAGCGCTGAGCTGGTCGTAGGCGGTGACAGACATGAGAAATTATTTGAGCTTGGAAACACGGTCTTGGGCCCAGGCGAGGCCCTGCTGGATGCTTTCATCTCCGGGGATCAGAGCCGCGAGCTTTTCCCAGCGCTTGATGGCAAAACCAAAGGCACTGCGAGCCTCGGCCTTTTTGCCGAGCGACTGCTGGGTATGGCCCAGCACGCCGTACATCTGCGCAAGCTGCATTTCCTGAGCCTTGCGGTCCGGGGTCATGCGGCCATCCGCCTCTTTGGCAAGGATGCCCTCCAGGGAGGTGACAGCCTGCTGGACGATGGGCAATGCCGCTGCGGGCTTGCCGGTGTCTGACATCAGTTCCGCATATTCGCCGCGCAGCTTGGCCAGCAGCACACCGTAGCGGACGTTGTCGCTTTCGTCGGCCAGGATCTCATTCAGCAGTTCCATGGCGTCCTGCTTTTTCTTCACGGCCTCGGCCGTGTTGCCGTCATCACGCTCCAGCAGGGAGAGCCCGCCATAGTTTTTGGCGAGCAGGTATTTCACTTCCGACCATTCAGGCAGCAGCCGGTTCAGTTCCAGGAGGATGGGCACCGCCTGCATGTGGGCTTCCCGAGCTTCCTTTGCCCCGATGTTCTTGACGATCAGTTCGGCCAGTTCGGTGTAGGCATCCGCCAGCAAAAGCGCCTGCTCCTGATTGCGGGGCGAGGCCCCCATCACCAGTTCTCCCATCTCCGTCACGGCATCGATGAGGGTGGTGAGCGCATCCTGGACGCGGCCGGCATCCCGCTGCGCCAGGCCTTTGGCAAACTTGGAACGGGCCAGCAGAAACTTCTCGTCGGGAATCGGCTCGGCTCCCATCGCTTTCGGGTCCAGCACTTCAGGGACATGAGCGAGAGCTTTTTCGGCTTCATTGATGTCGCCGTTCTGCAAAGTCCGCAGGCCGTATTCCATCCAGGCACGGGCACATTCATTGCGGGCCAGCCGGTTCTTGGGATCAGCGGCCAGGCCTTCCGTCAGGCTGGTGGTGGCATCGCCCAGAAGGGCCAGTGACTTGCTGCGATCCCCCCGGCGGTAGGCCAGGTCCGAAAGCAGCAGGCTGTAGCGGCCGAACCATTGATGATACAAAGGAAGGTCAGCGCTGCCCTTGGCGTCTTTCAGCAGCAGCGCCGCCTGGTCGCGGGATTTTTCCAGGTAAGTGCGGGCCTGTTCATAGTCACGAAGCCGGAGATGGATCTGGCCGATGTTGCCGTATGTCCTCAGACGCTCCTTGCCCAGGCCAGGATCCTTTTCCAGAGCAGGCAGCCCGGCCATGCAAAAGGCCAGCGCCTCGCGCAACTGTCCCTTGGCGAATTCGGCATCCAACTCGTTGCTGGTGGGCGACTGCAGGAGCTGGGTGAGGAACTGGTCCACCGCATTTTGCGAATGCTGAAGGCTCGTGTCAGAGGCCTTCTTGGCGATGACTGCCTTGTCCCGCTGCTGTTCGAGGTCGGAAATTTTCAACTCCCTTGAATCCACCTCCCGTTTCAAAACTACCTCGCTCTCACGGTTGGCAGTCTCTGCATTTTGCGCACGGCGCAAAGTCGTGAAGGCATAGATGATGCACATCACCAGGGAAGCCATGAGGCCCAGCGCCGAGATTTGCAGCATGCGCACCTTGGCAGCCTGCGCCTTGCGTTCCTGCACAGTTTGTTCGCGCGATTCTTCGAGCAGGTAGTCCGACTCAAGGACTTCAAACTCGCGCATCACCTCGCGCATGTCCGTCCAGCGCGCGGAGGGATTCAGGTCCAGGGCACGTTCAATGATGTTGCGGCGGCGTTCGTCCCACTTGGAGGTGGGTTCATCCGGCCAGCTGATTTTCGGCTGCCCGCGAACGGCGGTGATGAGGGCAGCGCTGTCGATGCCGTAACTCAGGCCGGAGGCCGCCTTGTTCTGCACCTGCGCCGTCTGCTCCGCCCAGGCGCGCGCGCCGCGCGGCAGCTTGCCAGTCAGCAAGCGGTAGGCGAGCACACCAAAGCTGTAGACATCCCAGCTGGCTCCATAACCGGCAAAGACACCTTCGGGATTCTCCGCCTGCTCAGGGCACAGGTGGACAAAGTGATCCGTGAGTTCCAGATGATGGATGCCGCCCACCCAGCCTTGCGCGATGTCGGTCAGGCGGATGCCAGATTCTCTGTCGTCTTCAAGAAGGACGTTGCAGGGGCGAAGATTGCCATGGGGAATGCCATGCTTGTGCAGCCAGGAAAGTGCATCCGCCAGCTGGTAAATGAGACCCCAGGCCTGCTCGGGCACTGGCTGGGTGCAGGCGGACTCCAGAGTGGGAGTCTGCCATTGCCGCCTGCCCTGGCCGTCCTTGATCATCACCCCCACCAGCGGCATTTCCGCATAGTACGGGCTGCGGTCGAAATTGAAGTTTTCCACCGCCAGGATGCCGCGGTGATGGGGCATTTGCTGCAAGGCCAGCAGCGCGGTGCCGAGGGCCTTGCGGTTGATGGCCATCGAGGAAAACACCTTTACGGCACAGGCTTTGCCTCCTGCACTGGCCCGGTAAACAGCCCCGCAACTGCCGCTGCCGATCAGGTCCTGCAATTCATGTCCAGCAATGTCCGGCAAACTCATGCAAGGCGCGCAGCAGAGGTTCTCATGATGAAGGAAGAAGAGGGAGGCAGAAGCAAACCCGACCGGCATCCTGCCGTGCGATGCGGAAAGGGTCAAGCCAGCGCTTCGCTTCGACTGGAAACGTCCCGCAGTTGTTCACTCATGCGGGCATTCCGTTCATTCTGCAAGATAAGGACCGCCGACAGATCTCTTTGCACGGCTTCGTAGAATCTGGTCATGCTTCGTTGCCTCCCTTTCCTCGCCCTTGCTCTTCCCCTGGCTGCCCAGACGCCAGCCCTGGTCATTCAGGCATCCACCGATAAACCCCAAGCTCTCTATCAAACCGGCGATACAGCACGTTTTGAAATTCTGGTGAGTCAGGACGGCAAGCCCCTGGCCGAAGGCAAGGTGCAGTGCACCCTCTCCAAAGACGGTGTGGAACCCAAACGCCAGGAGACCGTGGAAATCAAAAACGGCAAAGCCAGCATCTCCGGCAGCCTCAATGAGCCGGGTTTCCTCCTGCTTCAGGCGAGCATCACCGGCCAGAAGGCGACGGCGCAGGCCAGCGCCGGATTCAATCCACAAGATCTCAAGCCCAGCCTGCCGGCGCCGGATGACTTTGACAGCTTCTGGTCAGCACAGAAGGCCGCCCTCGCCAAGGTGGAGATGAAGTCCACCCTGACGCCCGTGAAGAGCAACTTCACGAAGACCGATGCCTTCGATGCCCAGATCACCTGTCTCGGTGCGCCCGTTTCCGGCTACTATGGACGGCCCAAGAACGCCAAGGCCAAAGGGCACCCTGCCATTCTCTTTGTCCACGGGGCCGGTGTCGGCGGATCCAGCCTGCCCGCCCTCGCGTGGAGCGAGCGTGAGCAGGGCATGCTGGCCATGGACATCAATGCCCACGGCCTGCCCAATGGAAAACCCAAGGCGTTCTATGATGAACAAGCTGCGGGAACACTGAAAGACTACCGGTTCCAGGGGCGCGACGACCGCGAGAAATGTTACTTCAAGGGCATGTTCCTGCGCGTCATCCGCGCCCTGGACTTCCTCACGGCGCAACCGGAGTGGGATGGAAAGACCCTCATCGTCTACGGCAGCAGCCAGGGCGGATTCCAGGCCTTTGCCGCAGCCGGGCTGGATCCCCGTGTGACTTTCTTCTGCGCCGGCGTGCCTGCCGGATGCGACCACACGGGCGTGGCGGTGGGACGCATCAACGGCTGGCCCAAAATCGTCACCCTGGTGGACGGCAAAGGCGTGGAAGCCGAAATGCAGAGTGCGCGCTATTTTGACAACGTGAACTTCGCCACCCGCGCCAAGTGCAAGGGAGCCGCCGTCACTGTCGGTTTCATTGACACCGTCTGCCCGCCTACCGGTGTCTATGCGGCCTACAATGCACTGAACGTGGCCAAGACTCTGCACACCATGCCGCTGACCGGGCATAAAAGCAGCCCGGATGCCAGCAACTTTATGACCGAAGCCGCCCTGGCTCACGTGCGCGAGATGCAGAAGCAGCCCTGATCCGCATCTGGTCTCCAGCTGTCGAAACCCTGAGGTTCACTTCCCATGGATGGAGGTGAACCTCTTTTTTTTACGCCTCGATTCCCCAGATCAGTCCTGCCGGTTCAAGATGATGCGGGCACCCCGCTGCCAGGTGAAATAAGACCACACCCAGTGCAGGAAAACGGCGGCCCGGTTGCGCATTCCTACCAGGAAGAGGAGGTGGACAAACAACCACATCAACCAGGCAAAAAAACCGTTAAAGTTCATGCCCTTGAACATGGCCACAGCCGCCTTGCGGCCAATGGTGGCCATGCTGCCTTTGTCCCAATAGGCGTAAGGTTTGCGGTCCCCCGATTGGATCACTTCGGCAATGTGCTGGCCCATCTGGATGGCTGCCGGACACACCCCAGGGACACGGACACCGTTCACATCCGTAAGACTGACCAGGTCACCTGCGGCATACACGCCGGGATGCTCGGGAAGACTGAGGTCTGGCTGCACCTGGATGCGGCCTCCCCGGTCCAGCGGGACACCCGCCAGCGAGCGGGTCACCGGGCTGGCCTCCACGCCCGCCGCCCAGACGATGATGTTGGCCTCAATGCGCTGCTCCCCGGCAATGACATAGCCTTCACCCACTTCTTTGACGGGGCAGTTCAGGTGAACCGAAACGCCCATTTCCTCCAGATGCTGGCGGGTATAGGTGGTGAGGGAATCTGGGAAAACCGGCAGCAACTTGGGCCCCGCCTCAATGAGATGCACGTGCGTCTGGGTGGGATCAATGCGGCGAAAATCATCCCGCAGCACCACGTTGGCCAGTTCGGCCAGCGAGCCCGCCATTTCTACGCCGGTAGGTCCGCCCCCCACAATAACCATGGTCAGCAGGCGTTTGGTTTCTTCCGGGTCATTGGCCGCCTCCGCTTTCTCAAAGGCGAGCAGCACTTGTTTGCGAATGCGCATGGCATCGTCCAGGCTCTTGAGGCCAAAGGTAAAGGGCTCCCATTCATTGCGGCCGAAGAAACCGGTCTTGGCACCGAGGGCGATCACCAGATGGTCAAACCGGAGGGTGCGATCTTTGGTCACCACCTGTTTGCCAGGAAGGTCAATGCTGACCACCTCATCCATGAGTGTGGTGACGTTTTTATGATCCGACAAAATGGAACGCAGGGGCTGGGCGATCTCCGTGGTGGAAAGCCCGGCCGTCGCCACCTGATAGAGCAGCGGTTGGAAAAGATGATGGTTCCAGCGGTCCACCAGCGTCACGTGGAAGCGAGGGTCCGACAGCGCTTTGGCGCAGGAAAGGCCCGCAAAACCACCTCCGAGAATCAAAACTTCCTCTGTCCGGGTTACTCCAGCGGGGGGGCTCGCAGTCATGGCATCAAATACAACAGGTAGAACCTTTACACAAGCATGGGGTGGGCCGGGTGGATGTGCTGAAATGCTGTAAACTACAGTTCATTTGTCTCACGTTGCATTCGTTGCGGAGCGCGCTGGCGCCTCCATGAAAACCGCCTTGCCCCAAGAAGAGGCAACCGGCTCCGAAAAAAAAACAGGCCGCCGATGATCCGATCGGTTCAGCGATTCCGCCATGTCCTCTCAGACGGCACTCGCTGCCACATCCGACCGAACCTTATTATGAAACCGAACCCTCGCATCCGCCTCGCTGCCCTGGTTGCCATGGCCGTGCAGACAGCCCCTTACGCTCTGGCGGGCACTTTTGACATCGGCAACAACAGCTTCAACTCTGCGCCCAGCATCCACGCCGACGAAGACTACACTGGCAACGACACTTCCAGCGCCACCAACATCACCGCCTTCACCAAGCAGGTGGGCGAACCGGGCCACGGCTCTGACGGTGATGACGCTGCGAAGCACACTGCATGGTGGACATGGACGGCCCCGGCAGACGGCTACTGCACCGTGGACACATTGCGAACTGCTGAGGCTGACAATGGCATTTCGGACACCGTGCTCGCTGTCTACACGGGCAACGCTGTCAATGCCCTGACCCTCGTCGGCAGAAATGACGACCACTCGGCTTTGCAGCTTCCTAACAAGGGATTGTCCAGGGTGACCTTCATGGCCAAAAAGGACACCACTTACCGGATCGCGGCAGATGCCTATAACATAGCCTACATTGATGCCAGCCACTTCAATCTCGTGCTCCAGCTCCGGCATCTGAAGTTCGAAGCGGGCAGCAAGGCCGGGGCTTTCATGCTCAGCAGCAATCCGCAAGCCCTGAAGATGGGCATGATCACCGTAACCAACACGCCTTCCGGAGGGCTCAGCGGGAAGCTCTTCCTCAGTGCAAAGACCTATTCTTTCGCGGGCAAGTATGGCGGCAGCGGCTATTTCCAGGCCTCCTTTCCCCAGAAGGGTCCTGGCAACACACCTCTGCCCCCCATCACCCTCACCCTCGACGGCACGGGAGAGGGCATCTTTGAAATCGATGCTGGAAACGGCGAGGCAGGTTATGGCCTCATGGCCCCCAAGCTGGTCTTCAACAAGCAGCTGGTGAACCCCACCGTGGGCACGTATCCCCTGTATCTGGACCATGGCGGCAATGTCGACGTAGGAGGAGAAGGCGTCGCCACGCTGACGATCAAAGCCAACGGCACCGTCACTGCCGCAGGCACCAATCCAGACGGTGTGGCCTTCACCTTCAGCACCGCCATCCACAAACGCAATTCGGCCAACTTTGCAGAACTGCCCGCCTTCCGCTCACTGGCAGGCGGCAAATCCCTGATGCTCGTCATTGCCGGTCTCAATGAAAACGGCAACGTGGATCAGATCGACAACGGCAGCGGCATTTACTTCCATGCGCCAGCCCCGACCGCCAAACTGTATCCCCAAGGTTTGTTCTACTCCTTCGAAATGACCGGCAGCAGCTACGCCAAGCCTGGCCCTGGCAAACGCGCCTTGGGTTTCCTGGACGGCAACCAGGGTGCAGGCACGATGACTGTGACCAACTCGGGTGGTGAACTCCAGAACAACTTGGTGGATGCCCTCAACCTGAGCCTGCAAAACAAATTCACCTTCGCAGCAGCCACGAACAAACCTTCACTGACGCTGAACACGGCCAATGGAACCGTGACGGGCGCCATCACAGAACCCGGCGGAAAGAAGCGCAACATCAAGGGAGTGCTGACCTACACCAATGGCGAGCCCTACATTCGCGGCCATGTCACGGGCACCACACGCTCCCTGGCCTTCAAGATCACTCCTTGAGGATGCCGAAAAAGCCGTTCCAACGCGCCACCTCGCAGGGTGGCGCGTTTTTACTTTTAGTTAGGCAGGAACGCAGGGCAGCATGATCGCATCACGCATGCCATGCAGAATCTTTTTGTCCGCCGGACAAACTGTTGCCAGCACGCCTGAAAGGAGGGTTTCCTCCGTGCCCTGAGGCACAAAGTAATAGGGGCACAGACGCACCCGGGATTTCATGGTGTAAGTCTGCTGCCCTTCCTCGCTCCAGGCAGGGTGGTTCACCACCCTGGCACGGTAAAAACGCTGCACGATGTACGGATTGCCCGGAAAACTGGCCAGGGCCTCATCCAGCGCGGCAGCCCACTGTTCCTGAGACAGGTCATGGCCGATGGAAACGCTGCGTGATCCCCAGCCCACTTCGGAGAAACCGCTGATCTTCAACACCAGCTCCCGCTGCTTGCCACCGAACCGCTTGGCCTCCTGCCAGGACTGGATGTTCAACCCGGGATAAACTGCAAAGGCAGGCAGGGGCGCAGGATCGACCACCCAGCCCTGAGGAATGCATTTCCTCAAAAGTTCCAGATCCTCCGGGGAAAGAGCCTTCTGCCACCAGTCCTGCAATTGCGGTGTCCAAAAGAGCACCAGCCAGAGCTTCTCTTCCAAAAAGGCCTTCAGCGGCGGCGTGATCTGCAAATCTCCCTGACGCACCATTTGCAGCATCTCTGCAGAGAGGTCCACGTTGTCGAGATCGAACAGTTCAAAGAAGCGGTAGATGCTGGCACCTGACAGCTCCCGGGGTGTGAGATTCCAGGGATTCATCACACTGCGGGGAAAACCGCCGCCCCGTTCGTTAAGCCGCGATACCAGCCATTCCATTTCCGGCTGATAGTCCCCGGATTCCCTAGAAACGAGAATATCTTCCACCGGGAAAGCCGAGGCAAACCCGTCCACCATGCCTTCGCGGCCACCGATCACAGGCTGCCCCATGTCAGCATAGGTTTCATTCAGCCAGCCGGTAAGTCCGATGCCGCCCGGCAGAGAGTCGAGTTCGGAAATGCAGACTCCCTCATCCGTCAGCACCAGGTCCGGGCGCAACACGCCCGGGAGATCATCCCTCGAACGTTTTTCCCGGCTGAGTGCGACCACCGCTTCCGGTTTGCCCTGGTCCATCAGTCGGGCGACCCAAGCAATTTCCGGCGTCTCCAGGCTCTCAAAATACAGCCGGTTGCAGGCCCGCTGAAAGGCCCGCAGGGCAGGGCCAAGCCGTTGGATCAGTTCCACCGTCTGGCCATCCAGGGCAAACGCTTCTGGCGACAGCAACCACTCCTTGTCGCGAAACAGGCCCTCTTCGGGCAAACTCTGGCGGATGTGGGCAATGCGTTCTGCGGGAGACATGCGGGAGGCGGACTTCAACGTCCGTTAGCGCAAGGTACGAACGGTGCCAAGCCGAGGGGCCACCGAATGTGGGAATTTCCCACAGTTTTAACAGGATTTCGCGTCCCGGGCCCTATTTGAGAGTCAATTCCTCCATCACGGACCGCAACTGCTCGTGCGTCCGCGCCACCATGCTCTGGGTCGGCGGGCCGATGGTGCGGTCATTCCAGGTCTTTTCCAGCTCGGTCAAAACCTGGATGACGGGCTGCATCAGCACCGACCGGCGGGTATCCTCCCCGAGGGTCGAAAAGTCCTGCCGAAGATCCGCCAGCAACGCAGGCGAACCGATGCAAAGCGGGCGTTTGTCCACATCCGGAATCTCCACCACCAGTTTCGAAACGATTTCCAAGGAGCGCATCCACGCCCCCAGGTCCACCAGCACGGCCAGATCTTCATCCATCTGCTCTCGCAGCAGGCGCATCAGCTCCTGGTGGCCGTCCACGATTTCCTGGCGCAATTCCTTCCACTCGTCGGTCTCGGCCATCTTGGCCTGGGCCATGAGGCGGGGTTTCATCTTTTCGCCCAGCCCCAGCATCCGGCAGTAGGTGACGATGTCCTGGTTGTTGTTTTTGAACTGCTGGGAATCTCCTGCTTCCCAGATCAGGAAGGTCTCGCCGATGAGGCTGCCCAGGGTAAAAGCGGCTTTGGACCTGTCTGCCGTGGGAGAGGGCGGTTGCGGGCGGTACATCGTCCTCCAGCGCGCCTTGGTGTGCTGCCCGGCCATTTCCAGGAAATCCGCCGGTGTCTGGTCTTCTGTCCAGAAGATGACCCGCGCGACAAACTCCCCTGCACTGGCGGCAATGGAATTGGAATTTTGGGAAGGCGGCGCTGGCGGTGAAGGAGCGGTTTCCTGGCTCCAGACGTGGACCGGAAGCGCGGCGGCAAACGCCACGCTGAGGACTAGCACGTTCGAAATGGAAATCACGGTAGGGTTGGTCGGACTGGTTTCAGAAGCCCAACTCGAACGGCATGTTCAAATTCGGCGTTTATTTCCAGCAGTGAGGCGGACCTGTCACTTTTGCTCTGGCCCACGTTCGCGGCCTTGTCCACCGTGCATCCGCCTGCAAATCAACGGTTCAGGCATTTTACTGACGGGGCATTACAGCAGTTTCGGAATAGACGGCTCCCCTTGCATTTCATTTTGCAATGACGCCTCGGATGCCGCCACCATCCCATAAAAAAGCCTTTCGGAAAAAACCACCCAAGGGCGTTCTTCCGAAAGGCTTGCAGCGAGGAAAAAGCCGGGACTATTCCACCGTCACGCTCTTGGCCAGGTTGCGCGGCTTGTCCACGTCGCAACCACGGGCCACCGCTGTGTAGTAAGACAGCAACTGGAGCGGAATGACGGTGAGCAGCGGGCTGAGGTAGGAGGGACAGTCCGGCACGTAGATGACGTCTTCTGTGAGGCGCTCCAGTTCAGTGCGGCCCTCTGTGGTCACACAGACCACCGGGCCTTTGCGCGCCAGCACTTCTTCGATGTTGCTGACGTTCTTGTCGAACACGGCATCATCTGGAGCGATGAAGATGGAAGGCATGTCTGGTTTCACCAGAGCAATGACCCCATGCTTGAGCTCTGCGCTCGGGTGGCCGCTGGCGTAGATGTAGCTGATTTCCTTCATCTTCAGCGCACCTTCCATGGCCACAGGATAGTTGGCCTGACGGCCCATGAACAGCATGCCCTCGGCATTGGCGTGCTTCTCAGCGATGGCTTTGATGCGGTCGGTCTGGGTCAGGATGCTGGCGATTTTGTCCGGAATGGCTTCCAATTCATCAATCATCTCGATCCCGTCGGCGCCGGACAGATGGTGAATACGGCCGAAGAGCATGCCCAGGAGGGTCATGATCATGACCTGCGAGGTGAATGTCTTGGTCGCGGCCACACCGATCTCCGGACCAGCGTGGATGTAGCAACCGCCGTCACTTTCGCGTGCGATGGTGCTGCCCACGCTGTTCACAATGCCCAGACATTTGATGCCCTTGCGCCGTGCTTCACGCATGGCGGCCAGAGTGTCAATGGTTTCACCACTTTGGCTGAGAACGAACTGCAGGGTGTTTTTGTCCGCAGGCACGTTGCGGTAACGGAACTCGGATGCGATCTCGACCTCCGTGGGGACGCGGGCCAGGGTTTCGATGACGTACTCGCCCACCATGGCCGCGTGGAAGGCCGTGCCGCAGCCACTGAGGATGATGCGGTCAATGCCGCGCAGCTCCTGGGGCGACATGTTGAGCCCCCCGAGGATGGCGGTGCCTTCATCACGGGAAAGGCGGCCACGCATGGCGTTGCGGAGGGAGTTTGGCTGCTCAAAAATCTCCTTGAGCATGTAGTGGGGGAAGTCGCCCTTCTCCGCATCATCGGCGGTGAACTCGACGCGGCTCACCTTCACCTGGGCGGTCCCGCCATCCATGGAGGTCACATCATAACGCTCGTCCGTCAGGCTGACGATGTCATGGTCATTCAGGTACACCACGTCCCGTGTGTGTGCGACGATGGCGGACACGTCGCTGGCGAGATAGTGCTCCCCGTCGCCGAGACCGACGACGAGCGGGCTGCCCAAACGCGCACCGACGATGACACCCGGCACGTCTGCATGCATGGCGGCGATGCCGTAAGTTCCCTTCACCTTGCCGAGAGCGGCTTTCAAGGCGTTGCGAAGACGGGCGGCACCGTCCGCTTCATCGCTGGCTTCAAAATAGCGGCCAACAAGATGGGCCAGGACTTCGGTATCGGTCTGCGATTCAAAAGTATCACCTTGTGCGGTCAATTGATCACGCAGCGTCTGGTAGTTTTCAATGACCCCGTTATGCACCAGCACCAGCTTGCCGGTCTGGTCACGGTGGGGGTGGGCGTTTTCATCCGTGGGGGCACCGTGGGTGGCCCAACGGGTGTGTGAAATGCCTGTGCTGCCGGTGGGGGCGATCTCCGCCACGGCCTGCCTGAGGTTTTCAATGCGACCAGCGCGCTTGATGATTTCCACCGTGTTGCCGCCGTTCAGCAGGGCGATGCCCGCCGAGTCATAGCCGCGATATTCCAGCCTGCGCAGCCCGTCCAAAAGGATGGGGCTGGCCTGCCGCTTGCCAATGTAGCCAACAATTCCGCACATAAAAAAAGAGTGTTAATCCTCCCCGCAAGGCAGGAAGGAATCTTACTCTTAGCCACGAACCACCGGACCGCCAGTGAAAGGAGGCCGATTTCTGTCCCCCAAATGGGGGCCCTCTTTTCTTGCCCTGCCCCACACTTTCAGGCATGAAAGAGCCATGACCTTTGAATTTGCCACCGCCGCGAGGATCATTTTTGGCGTGGGAACGGCGTCCCAGTTGCCCGCACTCAGCCTCGGTTTTGGCAAAAAGGCCCTCGTGGTCACCGGAAGAGATCCGGACCGCATGCTGCCTCTCCTCAACCGCCTTGAGAAAGCGGGCTCGCACGTCAGCACCTTTGCCCTTTCCACCGAGCCGACGGTGGATGACGTCCGGCGCGGGGCAGCCATCGCACTCCGCTGCGGAGCCGATGTCGTCATCGGCCTCGGAGGCGGCAGTGCTGTGGACGCGGGCAAAGCCATCGCCGCCATGGCCAGGCAGCCGCATGACCTGATGCACTACCTGGAAATCATCGGCAAAGGCCACGCCCTGGAACATCCCCCCCTGCCATTCATCGCCGTGCCGACCACCGCCGGAACGGGTGCCGAAGTGACGCGCAATGCCGTGCTGGTCAGTCCGGAACACGGCGTAAAGGTCAGTCTCCGCCACGCCAGCATGCTGCCGGCCATCGCCTTGGTGGACCCGGAGCTGGCACGCGGCTGCCCCCCAGACGTGACCGCCGCCAGCGGTATGGATGCGCTGACCCAATGCCTGGAAGCCTATGTCTCCTGCCGGGCCCAGCCTTTGACAGACCTCCTTTGCCTGGAAGGTATGCGCCGGGCCATGCGCTCCCTGGAAACAGTGGTGTCTCATGGGCATGACATTGCCGCCCGCGAGGATCTGGCGTTTGCCGCCATGTACAGCGGCATGGCACTGGCCAATGCCGGCCTGGGGGCCGTGCATGGATTCGCCGCCCCCATCGGGGGAAGTTTCAAAGCCGCGCACGGAGCTGTCTGCGCCGCTCTTCTGGCCCCAGTTTGGGCAGCCAACTGGGAAATCATCCAAAAAGGCGGCCATGCCGAGGCGAAGTCACGGTTTGAAACCGTCGCCCGCCTGCTGGCGGCCAACGAACATGCCACCCCGGACCTGTTGACGGCCGAACTGCAGGCCCTGACACGCCGTTTGCGAATCCCTGGCCTGTCCGCCCACGGCATTGCAGAAGGTGACCTCGAAAACCTTGCCACCAAGGCTGCCCAGGCCAGCAGCATGAAGGGAAATCCCGTCCAGCTGAGTCAAGAGACCCTGGTGGGCATCCTGCGTCAGGCTTTGTGAACGTGACAAACACGGGGCAGGAATTGCCAAGACCGGGCGGAAAGGAACCCGCCGTTCCCGAGCGTATTGGAATAGGTATCTAAAACGCATATTCGGCGCGTGCCTGCGTCGTTTTCTGTTTGACCCGGTTTAGCAATCTCATGCGCTTTCTCCTCCTTCTGGCTTTTGCCCCCCTGCTCTTGCTGGGTGGAGAGGAGTATGAACTTCCCCCCATCCACTATTCAGACTCTGTTCCGAAGGACCCCATCCAAGATTTGGTGAAGCGTCTGAAGGCCGGTCAGGTGAA
Source organism: Prosthecobacter sp. (assembly GCA_036405615.1). Taxonomy (GTDB): domain Bacteria; phylum Verrucomicrobiota; class Verrucomicrobiia; order Verrucomicrobiales; family Verrucomicrobiaceae; genus Prosthecobacter. The sequence continues at coordinate 13,492 of DASWXG010000241.1, forward strand.
GGTGAGCCGCACCGATGCTTGGACGCTTCTTCGAGATTTGAGGAAACAGTTAGGCATTCCCGACGAATCCCAGGTCCTGGTTTTCTCCAAGACCAGCAAACAGAACGAGCGCATCAGCCCGCGCACCCCGCGCATCCTGTGGTTTGGCGATGAGACCTACCTCGGTTACACCCTGGGGGGTTCCATCGAGATCGCCTCGGTGGACCCGCGCCTCGGCCCTGTCTTCTATCTGCTGGAGCCGGACGAGGCCCCGGCGAAACCCTTGCAATTTCATCGCGACCAAAGTTGCCTCAGCTGTCATGGCGGCCCCTTCACCCCGGGAGTGCCAGGCGTTTTGGTGCGTTCTGTCTTTCCTGGCCAGACCGGGCACCCCATCCTCAGCCAGGGTAGTACCGTGGTGGACAGCACCACGCCTTTCAGCGACCGCTGGGGCGGCTGGTACGTCACCGGCAAACATGGAACTTCCACCCACAGGGGCAACGTCACCGCCACGGAGAATCCGGACAATACCTGTGACATGCCGGTGGAGCAGGGGGCCAACCTGACCAGCCTGACGGCCCTGTTTGACACCGCTCCCTATCCCAGGCCCAGCAGTGACATCGTCGCCCTGATGGTCCTGGAGCACCAGACCGCTGTGCAAAACGTGCTGACCAAGGCGCATCATACGGCTCTGCGCGCCATGCACATGCAGGCCTCATTGCAAAAGGAGTTAGGCGAGCCGGTGCAAAGCCTCCCCGTGGGCACGGCGCAGCGCATCATCGGCCACGGCGCGGAGGATGTGCTCGACGCCCTGCTTTTCAAAGACGAAGCGGCCCTTCCCGAGGGCGGCATCGAGGGTGATGAAACCTTTCAAACGGCCTTTGGCAAAAATGCCCTGCGCACCGCCGAAGGCCGCAGCCTCAAAGACTTCCAGCTTCTGACACGCCTGTTCAAATACCGCTGCAGTTACATGATCCACTCGCAAACCTTTGCCCAGATGCAGCCGGATCTGAAACGCGCCGTGCTGTCACGGCTGGACCTCGTCCTGAAAGGCGAAGATGGCAGTGACCGCTACAGCTATCTGGCTGATTCAGAGCGGAAACACATCCGCAAAATTCTGGCGGAGACGCTGAGGTGACTAACGGGCCAGACTCGCGACAGCAATCAGCACCGCCAGGCCTGCAAAGTAACCTACGCAGGCCCATAAAGCCTGGCGCTGAGCAGCCGAAGGCTGATGCACTTTGGCGAGGCAGAAACCGGTTCCTCCCATCAAAAGCGGAGCGATAAAAAAGAGAAAACCTGTCCCCAGGGAAGCCATGCCTGACCATCGCCAGAACAGGCTGGTCAAAACCAGCACCAGCAGACCGCCCCAGCAAAGGAAGATGAAAAAGAGCTGTCCCAAAAACAAGGTGGAAGCTCCCTGCTGGCGCAGCCTCGCGGCAAGCATGGCATAACCGGCCAACCCGACCAATGGAACCACAAGATGGATCAGCAGAGCGGTCAGTCCTTCGGTCATGAAAACCACTGTCTCATAACCGTGAGGTTTGGCAAGGCACCGGCTACGTGCTCTGCAGCACAAGCCTCAACGAATCCAGACGCGGACGGGCGGAGGCGATGGCTTCCTCCAACGCGGTCATCTGGGCCCTGGCGGCTTCGATCTCCTCCGGACGCACGTGGTCGTTGATCTGGCGCAGATCTTCAAGACGGTCGATCTCCGCCTGAAGCTGCGCCTTCATGGCAGCCGTGGCTTCCGCAATGAGCTTCGCCATTTCCGTTTCGGCCAGCTTGCGGGATTTGGCCAGCATGGCCGGGAAGATCTTGCGCTTGATACCTGCGTTTTCGAGCAGGCGAGTGGGGCTGCCTTTTTCAATCTTGGCGTGCATAAATGCCGTATCTTCACCCCGGTCTTTGCTGGCGTGATCCACCACCACCCGGATGGGTACTGTGGAAAGGAAACGGTCTACATGCAATGCCGCCGGAGCGATGCACTCCACGACAAAATGGGTTTCCAGCATCAGCCCTTCACTGCCTGCATTGCGCCAGAGTCCGAAGCTGCTGTTGCCGCCTTCACTGCCTAACAAAAGATCCAGCGCGCCGCGGACCATGGGGTGGTCCTGGGTGAGGAAGGCCATGTTTTCACGCGACAGGGCGCGGGTGCGGTCAAAGCTGGCCAGCAGCCCTTCATCCGGCAGCGCAGGGAACTTGTCGGTCGTCAGATGCGCCGGCATGAAGACATAGCTCCGGTTTCCGTGCTCCTCCACATGCAGGCCGAAATGGTCCACCAGACGGATGAAAAACTCTTCAAACTCCGTATCGGCATCCTGCGACCGCACGGTTTCGATCACCGCCTCCGCATGCTCCGGTTTGCAGGAGTTCAGTTCGAGAAGGCGGTCATGTCCTTTCTCCAGCTTTTTGGTCACCAGCTTGCGCTGTTCCTGGGACTTCTTGATGAAGGCCTTCAGCGGCGCAGCTTTCAGATCTTCCAGCAGCGGAGCCAGATCCTCACGCAGAGACTCCACAATTTCGGTCGCTCCGTGCAGGTTCTTTTCAAAAGCGTTCAGACCTTCATGATACCAGCGGGCCAGCACCTCCTCTGCACCGCCTTTGACGTAAGGCACATGGATGTGAATGGTGGAAGTCTGGCCGATGCGGTCCAGACGGCCGATGCGCTGTTCCAGCAGTTCCGGGTCTTCCGGCAGGTCAAACAGCACCAGGTGGTGGGCAAACTGGAAGTTGCGCCCCTCGCTGCCGATCTCAGAACACAGCAAAATGCGTGCGCCCTCTTCGTCCGCAAAATAGGCGGCCTGACGGTCACGCTGCATCAGCGTCAGTCCTTCGTGGAAAAGTGCGGCATTGACGTTGATTTCGTGCAGCAGTTTCTCATGCACCTGCTCTGCCAGCTTTTTCGTGCGGCAGATGAGCAGCACTTTTTCCTCACCCAGTTCTTTGAGCAGTTTGGCCAGCCATTTCACTTTGGCCTCCAGGGGATCGCTGCCGCCGGTGATGGGTGCCAGCAGGGCTTCACGCTCAGGGAAACCAGTCAGTGCAGCGCGGGTGTTCCGGAACATCACGCGGCCCGTGCCAAATTCGTCCAGCAGGGAGGCGATCAGCTTTTCCCGGGCTCCTTCTTCGCCAGCTTTGGTAGCTTTAAGCTGTTCTGCCAGATGCGGCGATTTTTGGGCAAACAGCTTTTCGTCGGCGGCGGTCAGATTTTTGCCGGAAGCCAGGCGGTCCATTGCCTTGGCCACTTCTTCGTAATGCCCGGACTCAGCCAGGAACTGGCCGAGATCTGCATAACGGTTGGCGTCGAGCAGGCGCAAGCGGGCGAAGTGCCCCTCTGGCCCCAGCTGCTGCGGCGTGGCGGTCAGCAGCAGCAAACCGGGGATTTTGGCCGTCAGCGTTTCCACCAAGGCATAGGCCGGACTCGCGGCTTCAGGGCTCCATTCCAGGTGATGGGCCTCGTCCACAATCAGCAGGTCCCAGCCCGCCTCAGCCACTTGCTGGGCACGGTTTGCAGAACCGGCGAGGAAACTGGTGCTGCAAAGAATGAGCTGGTTTTCCAGGAAAGGATTGATGCCCTCCTCCTCGGTCTCCAGCACATCACAACGGTCCTCGTCGTAGATGGAGAAGGTGAGGTGGAAGCGGCGGTAGAGTTCCACAAACCACTGGTTCACCAGCGGCTCCGGCACCAGGATGAGCACGCGCTCGGCGCGCCCGGTGAGATGCAGACGATGCAAGATCAGGCTGGCCTCGATAGTCTTGCCCAGGCCCACTTCATCCGCCAGCAGCACACGCGGCACCACGCGGCCCGCCACTTCATTGGCAATGTACATCTGATGGGGCAGCAGGTCCACACGGCCGCCGCAGAAACCGCGAACGGCCGACTGGCGCATGGCGGCCCGGCGCTTCAAAGATTCCACCCGGAGATCGAAGGTGCGGAGTTCGTCGATCTGCCCCGCCATCAGGCGGTCCTCCGGCTTGCTGAAGCTGATGGTGTCCGACAATTCGGCCTCGCTGATTTCCCGGTCGGCACCGATGTAAAACAGCATGCCTTTGCGGTCCTCCACCGACTCCACTTCCAGCGTCTTGCCATCGTGGGTCTTCACCGTGTCCCCGGCGTGGAAATGCACCCTCCTCAGAGGGGCCGTTTTCATGGCAAACTGGCGGTGTTCGCCCGCTGCGGGGAAGAAGATTTCGACGCGGCCAAATTCCGCCTTCATCACCACGCCAAGCCCGAGTTCAGGTTCACTGTCGCTGACCCAGCGTTGTCCAGGGAGAGGTTGTTCCATTGCTGCAGAAGAAAAAAGGGCCGCGATGGTAGGGGCGATGTGGCAGAGTGCAAGGAGATTACGCTCTGGAGTCGGCTGACGGAGGGCCAAACAAGGCTGCCGCAGATACGCTTACTTGCCCTTCGCCCCAGGCGGGGCTAACGGTTCCCCCTTATTTTCCGACCGTGAAGCCGTACTACATTACCACCGCCATTGACTACACCAACGCTGCGCCCCACATCGGCCATGCCTATGAAAAAGTGCTGGCGGACGTGATGGCCCGCTTCCAGCGTCGGAACGGTCGTGAGGTGTACTTTCTGACGGGTGTGGACCAGCACGGGCAGAAGGTGCAGAAGAGTGCCGAAAAAGCCGGACAATCTCCTCAGGAGTTTGTGGACGGAATCACCCAGTATTTCACCGCCCTCTGGGACAAACTAAACGTCCGGTACGACGGCTGGGCGGCCACAACGGACATCCAGCACAAGAAGGTGGTGCAGGCCATGCTGCAAAAACTGCATGACGCTGGCCAGCTCTACAAAAAGAACTACAGCGGCCACTACCGCGTACGCCAGGAACAATTCCTCACGGACAAAGAACGCGGACCCGACGGCAATTTCGGCGAGGAGTGGGGCGTGGTAGAATGGCGTGATGAGGAAGCCTGGTATTTCAAGCTCAGCGAACACACCGACTGGTTGAAGGGCTTCATCCGCAGCCACCCCGATTTCATTTTTCCGGCCCACCGGGCCAACGACGTCCTCAACGCCTTGGAAGGGTCCGGCGGCATCGACCTCTGTATTTCGCGTCCAAAGGATCGGCTGAGCTGGGGCATTCCGCTGCCGTTCGATGACAATTCGGTGAACTTTGTCTGGTTCGACGCTCTCTCAAACTACATCAGCTTTGCGGGTTATCTGGCGGAGGAAGTCGGCAACACCGGCCTGCCAAACTTTGCAAAAGTCTGGCCAGCAGACGCCGAAATCATTGGCAAGGACATCCTGATGCCTGCTCACGCGGTGTATTGGCCGATCATGCTGCACGCGCTCGGCTTTACCGATGAGCAAATGCCAAAACTAGTCGTCCACGGCTGGTGGAATGTGAAGGGGGCGAAGATGAGTAAGAGCCTGGGCAACGTCATTGATCCCAACACGCTGGCCGACACCTTCACGGCGGATGGCCTGCGCCACTACCTGATGCGCGACATCGCCACCGGGTATGACGCAGATTGCAGCGACGAGCGCATCATCATGTCCTACAACCAGCTCGCTGGCGGCCTGGGCAACCTGCTCAACCGCAGTATCAACATGGCCCAAAAGTACCGCCAGGGTGTGCTGACGCCGGGCAGCTATGACGACGCCGAAAACAGCACACTGCGCCAGGTGGTGGCCGATGCTCTCCCCGCCTACCTTGAAGAAATGAACGGCTGGGGCATCCACAACGGCATCGCTGCCGCGTGGAAGATCGTCACTGCCGCCAATGCGTATGTGGACAGCACCAAGCCCTTCTCCCTGGCGAAGGACCCGGAACAGGCGGCCCGCCTTGACAGCGTGCTTTACCATCTGGCCGAGGCCTTCGTGCACGTCACCGTGCTGCTCGACCCCATCATGCCCACCGCCATGGCTGCCGCCCGCGCACAGATTGGCTGGGAAATGCCGGAAGGTTTCCAGTTCAGCAACCTCCAGTGGGGTCTGCTGAAGGACGGCCACCAGCTCGGCACGCCGGTGCCGCTGTTCCCGCGCGTGGAACTTCCCGCCGCTGAATAAACTGCAATCCCCTTCCCTCTGATGCGGCCGAGGAGGCCGCATCTTTTCCATGCTCGACTACGCCAGCATCCTCACCGTCGTCCTTCCGGTTTACCTCACCATGGCCACCGGCGCGGCAGCGAGGAAGCTGCGTATCCTGCCGCAGGAGGCCGATGCAGGGCTGATGCGCCTGGCCGTCACCATCCTAACCCCGTGCCTCATTCTGGAGCGCGTGGTGGGGAACGAGGCGGTGATGACTCCGCTGCCTGTGCTCATTGCAGCAGGGCTGGGGTATGGACTGGTGGCCCTGGGCATTGCCCTCGCTTACTTTGCAGCGCCGCTCATCGGCCTGCAAAGGCATGAAGGACGGCGGACCTTTGCGGTGTCCTGCGGTTTGCAGAACTATGGCTTCGTGGCCATCCCGATCGTCACCGCGCTGTTTCCGGAAAAGAGCACGCTGGGCGTCATGTTCACCTTCACGTTAGGCGTGGAGCTCGCGTGCTGGACGGCCGGAGTCGGCATGCTCACCGGCCTGGACAAGGCCCCGTGGAAACTGGCGCTGAACCCGCCAGTCATCACCATCCTTCTGTCGCTGGTCCTGAACTTCACCGGCCTCCACGCCCACATTCCCGCTGTGGTGCATAACACCCTGGGCATGATGGGTGCCTGCGCCGTGCCGCTGGCCGTGATGATCATCGGCGCATCCATCGCCGATCTCTGGGGACAGGAACGCATGCGCTGGGGAGTGGCGGTGCTGGCCCCCGTCCTGAGGCTTCTCATCATCCCCCTGGCCTTCTTTGCAGCCGTGGTCTATCTCCCGCTGGAAACCGAGTTGAAGCGCATCCTCGTGGTCCAGGGGGCCATGCCCAGCGCGGTGTTTAACATCATGATCGCCCGGCACTACGGTGGCCACGCCGCCACCGCCGTGCAGTGCGTGCTGGCCACCACGCTGGTGAGCCTGGCCACCACTCCGCTGGTCATTGCCTGGGCGCTGAAGACGCTGAAGTTGTGAGGGCTGCAAGAAAGTGCGCGTGCACTTAAATAAGCCGCGGCCATGACCTCTCCACCCTGTCCAAAATAGCGTGTTTGGGCAGAGCCGAGGGGTGATTCACCAAACGCTTTGGGTTAGCGTTCTGCGGTCAGATCCAGCTTGTTGTCACCGGGTTTGATTTCCACGATCCAGTCGCCGCTGCCTGCCTTTTGCTCAGCGGTGGTCACGGTGCCGTCTGGCGTATCCAGTCCGGGCACATCGGCGGCGCTGTAGCTGACACGCAGTTTCACTTTGCCCACCACGGGTCCGGTTTTGGCTTCCAGCTTGAAACTGCCTTTCATCACCCGCGCACAGGCCACCGGGGCGGAAGGATCTTCCGAGGTGAACACGATGCTGCCCCAGCTTACAGGAGTGCCGTTGATGCTTAGCTTGCCGCTCACCGCCGCACGCTCCGAGGGTTGCAGAAAACCCTGGTTGCGCAACCAGTCACGAAGATGCCCGCTCCAGGTGCCCAGCACGGGATCCCCCAGGAACAGGCCCACGCCATGAGGGCCTGGACGGTAGCTGTGCAGTTCTGCCGGCACCCCGTTTTTGCGGCAGGCCAGATAAAAGCTGACCGCATTCTCCGCAGGAACCACCGTGTCCTCGTCCGTCTGAAAAAGGAAGGTCGGCGGGGTCTGGGGGATCACCCGCAGGTGTGTGCTGACCTTGCGGGCCATTTCATCCGTGTTGTTATCCGGACCCAGCAGGTTTTTCCGGGAGCCGGAATGGGCAAATTCGTCAATCATCGAGATCACTGCATAAGTGGGCGCAGCCACATCCGGACGGGCGCTCACCTGGTCCACCGCATCGTGGGTCATGCCCTCGGGCTTTTCGTCGAAGAGCGTCGCCGCCATGGAACTGAGGTGCCCCCCGGCGGAGAAACCGATGATGCCGATGCGGTTCGGGTCAATGCCATAGGCTTTCGCATTCGCCCGGACATGGCGGATGGCCCGCTGCACATCCATGAGCTGGATGGGGTAATGATACCCTTGACTGCCTAACCGGTAATGCAATACAAACGCTGAGACACCCAGGCCATTGAACCACTTCGCCACCTGCGTGCCCTCATGATCCGCCGCCAGACCGCCATAGCCCCCACCCGGGCACACCACAAAGGCGGCCCCGTTCGCCTTCTCCTTCGCCGCGGGCCAGGCATACACAAAGGGCTGATCCTTGTCCTCCTGCCCCTTCGCGCCCGGGGCTCCATCCGGCCAGAGACGGATCTTGGCAGGCTCAGCAGCCAGGGAGGCTGAAACAGAGAGAACAAAAACTAAACCCAGGCAGGAAAGAAGTCGTGGTATCATGCAGGCTGACTTCTACGCAACTCTGGCGGGAAACTTCAAGCTTTGTCTGTACTTCGCCCCCGCCTCCACACATAGACCAGAAAATGCCCCAGCCCGCTGAACTTGTAGCCAGGGTCCACCCAGCGCTCGATCACATAAAAGGTGAAGTAATAGGCCCGGCAGAATCCCCAGATACAAAGCGTCAACAGCAGGGTCGTGCGCCAGCTCGCCATTTCGAGCAGCAGAAGGGTCGCAGAAAAGATGCCGATGACCAGAAACAGTCCGCCCTTCCACCACATCGCCGCCGTGCTTTGGAGATCTCGCATGGCGGCCTCTGACATCTCTGCTTCGGGGCCGTTC
>DASWXG010000242.1:0-6224 GCA_036405615.1 Prosthecobacter sp.
CATCAACCGCGTGCAGGTCCTGGTGAACAGCCGCCCGGCACCCGAATTCAACTTCACCCGCGAAACGCACCCCCAGATGTTCAAGGACGGCGTGATCAAGTTTGACGAGACGCTGCACATTCCGTTGAAGGAGGACGCACATCTGATCGTCGTGGCCATGCATGAAACCATGGATCTGAAGACGCTCTACGGCACCAGCAGCTACAACATCATGCGCCCCTGCGCCTACAATAACCCCATCTATGTGGATGTGGACGGCAAGGGCTTCAAAGCCAACGGCGACACCCTGGGCCATGATCTGCCCGTGGCCGGCATGACACCCGACAAACTGAAGGCGAAGAAGCAGTAACGCTTGCCCTTCCGGAAGGCCTCCAGGGTCCGACACGGAAGCTTCCGGCCAAGGATGCACGACACAAAAAAGGACGGCCAAAAGGGCCGTCCTTTTTCATTCTGATCCGGTGCTGCAGGGAGCTTACCAGCCCACACGCTTGATGACAGCTCGCTTGCGAAGACCTTCCATCCACTTGTCGATAACGGCCTTGGATTTCTCGGAGTTCACTGCTTTTTCGATCTCGTCCCGCACTTCGCTCATGGGCTTGGGGTTGCCGTATTTGACAGCATCGCAGGCGATGATGATGTAGGCCGCTTCATCGTCAATGACTTCGCTCAGGCCGCCGGTCTTGAGATTGAAAGCCACGTTGGCAATGGAAGGCTTCATCTGCTCGCGGGACATCCAGTCCCAGGCGCCGCCGTCTTCGTTGTGGCTGTCCTGGGAATAGGTTTTGGCCGTTGCGGCAAAGTCGGCTCCCTTCACCAGCTTGGACCGGATCTCCTGGGCGTACTTGCGCTGGCTCTCCGGGGTGGCACCGGCCTCACCGCTGAACTTGGCGATGGTGATGGTGCTGATCTTGATCATGTCCCCCGTGCGCCATTTGGCGACATTCTTCTTGTAGTAGTCCTCGACCTCCTTGGGGGTGGCTGGCGGCTGTTCGGCAGACTGTTTGCCGCGCATGGCCTGCACGATCATCATCTTCTCCCGCATCTCGCGGAATTTTTTCAGCGTCATGCCGGACTGGGCCAGTTCCTTCACAAAGGCCTCGCGGTTACCTTTGAAGCTCTCCCGGACAATGGTGTTGATGTCATCATCCACCCACTGGGTCTTGATGGCGGCACCAAGACGCTTGAACTCGGCCAGCACCAGTTCGCGATCAATGAGATTGTCGAGCGCGGTGGCGTGCAGGTTGGCAAGTTCACGCTGCAGGACCGCAGGATCGTTCTGATACTGGAACCGCAGCATCTGCTCCTGGGCATTCACAGCATCACGTACCTCCGACTTGGTGACGACGTTGCCATTCACAACGGCGGCGATGCCATTGCTGGAAGATTGGGAGAAAGCCGGGGTGGCCAGGCAGAGGAGCCCTGCCAGGCAGGAAAGAAAACGCGGAGAGACGGACATGGTCGTAGATTCACGGCACGCTTAACCCCGTGTACGGGCGTGGCAAGGGCAAAACGGCCCCTTCAGACATCCTAGGCGACTTTGGCAAGCATGGGGCCGATGAGAGGCAGCACGTCCTTGTAGTGGGTACTGCCCCCTGCCCGGCTAAGCTGGGAAGAGATGAGCTCCGCATCGCTGACAACGTCCGCAGGCAGGATCTCCTCATGGCTGTGCCCTTCGCAGGAAGCGTGGGTGTGGACAAAGGCGGAAGCTCCCTCGCGGGTGATTGACACCTCCAGACAAGGCGAGGCCAGACGCAGAGACTGCAAGGCGCAGCCCCCGGCACTTTCCGTCAGCTCGGCGGTGAGGGTGCTTCCGTCCTCCTTGGCGAATACCAGGCCCGGCCGCGTTTCGTCCAGGCTGGCGCCCAGGCGCTTGGCAATCCAGCCTGCCAGCAACAGCGCAGCACAACGCTGCCCCGGGGCATGGGTGATGGCGATGGATGCCACCTTGGACAGATGTTCTCGCGCCTTGGCATCCTGGAAAGAGTTGGCCAAGGCAGTGCGCAAGTAGTGGCTGCGGGTCCAGCTGAGATCGCGCACATCAAACCGGGACGCAGCGCGGGCTTCCAGCAGTTCCGCAAACTCTGATTTCGGGTCAGACCAGCGGCCGCTGTCGATGATGAGGGTGTCAATGCGGCTGTAGAAACGCTCCTCGAAATTCTTGGTCAGGTCGCCCTGCCACCACACGATGAGAGGCAGGTCAGAATCCAGGTGTGCAAACACCACGTTTTGCACCTGGGTGGCACCGCCGCCTTCGAGGACAAACGAGATCTGCTCGCTGCACACCACCTGCTTGCCCTGGTAGGGACGGCACAGGGCATTGATCCAGGCCCGGGCGCGCTGAGGTTTGGCATCCGGCAGGCAGGTGATCAGCAATGCACGGCAGGCATTGTCATCCGTGATGCGCACCAGCTGCTCATTGTTCTTGGCGATCATGCCGGGGTCTTCGCTGTAGATGGCGAAGTTGATGAGCGAGGCCCGTGTCTTGGCCTCGTCTCCCGCCCAGATATCCTTCAGGGCACGGTCGATCTTGGGCAGCGGCACCTCGGTGCCCAGGCAGGAAAGGGTGTCTTCAGAGAGAGGCATGGGGATTAAAGGGAGCGTTTGTTAACGGCGTTACGGATCCAGTCAGGCGAGCGGCGGCTGTCGAGGATCCTCCACAGATAGACAACGCCGTTTTCAATGCTGTAAAAAAGCTGGTAGGGATGATGCTTGGCGAGCGCGCAGAAAAGCCCGTGCCGCTGACGGTGAATACCTGCCGTGGCTGCCAGTGCTGCAATGTCCTGAAGCATACAATCCAGGAAATAATGACCCTGGCCTTTCTCCTGGCATTCATAGAAAGCAAAGCGGGAGGTCAGATCGTCTTTGGCAGACTGGGCAACTATGATTTCCATCCCAGCTCAGCACCGAGTTCTGCCTTCAACTCAGTGAGCGTGAAAGTTTTTTCCTCTCCCTTGAGCCAGCGATCGCGAGCGGACAGGGCGAGATCCCAATGCTCTGTATCTGGATCGTAGGCGGTGTCTGCCGCATCCGGCAAACTGGCATGGAACTGAGATTCCTCTTCCTGGAATGAAAAATCAGAAGGAGTGCTCATGTTCTTATGGTTCGCTCGGATGCAGACAAAAGCAACTGACTCGCCAACTGGCCGGCCGTGCCCCTACAGGGTGCGCCACTCGCGACCATCCTGACGCAGGAGGTCGTCGGCCTCCTTCGGCCCCCAGGAACCGGCAGGATACTCGCGCATTTCCGGCGGGTTGGCGGACTTGTGCCAGGCGTGTTCAAGTTCATCAATGAACTTCCATGCGCTTTCCACCTCATCGCGACGGGCAAAGAGGGTAGCGTCGCCAGCCATGGCATCGAGCAGAAGACGCTCATAGGCCTCAGGGCTGGCTTTGCCAAAGCTGCTGCTGTAGCGGAAGTCCATCTTCACCTGCTGCATGGACAGGGCCTGGCCGGGCTGCTTGGCCAAGATGCGCAGGGCGATCCCTTCATCCGGCTGGATGCGGATGACCAGGGTGTTCTCGCTGCTGCCGGGGAGACGTGCGGTGGCAAACGGCACCTGCGGCGGTTTCTTGAAATGGATGCTGATCTCAGTGGCCTTTTTCGGCAGCTGCTTGCCCACCCGGATGTAGAAAGGCACGCCCTGCCACCGCCAGGTGTCCACAAACAGACGAAGCGCCACATAGGCCTCGGTTTTGGATTCCGGATTCACGCGGTCTTCTTCGCGGTAACCCACGCGCGGCACACCATCCACACTGCCAGCCGTGTATTGGGCGCGGACGACATTGGCACCCACGGCTTCCGGTCCCACCCAGCGGCGGAGAGAGCGGATCACCTTGACCTTCTCATCGCGCACGCTGTCGGCGCTCAGGTCCGTCGGCGGCTCCATGGCCACCAGGGAGAGGAGTTGCAGGAGATGGTTTTGAACCATGTCACGCAGGGCACCTGCGGTGTCGTAGTAACCGCCGCGTCCGCCTTCCATGCCCAGGTTCTCTGCGCAGGTGATCTGCACGTGGTCAATATAGCGGTTGTTCCAGTTCGGCTCAAAGAGCGCGTTGGCAAAGCGCAGCACCATGATGTTCTGAGCCGTTTCTTTGCCCAGATAATGGTCAATGCGGTAGGTATCCTTTTCTTCAAAGGTAGCGGCGACCGTTTCATTCAGGGCCTTGGCGGTGGCCAGATCCTTGCCAAAAGGCTTCTCACACACCACACGCGCCCACTTGCCGCCCACGCCTTCGTTCAGGCCAGCAGCACGCAGCATTTCCAGGATGGGTTTGAAGGCTTCCGGGGCCGAGGCCAGATAAAACAGGCGGTTCGCCGGTGCACCACGCTCTTCGTCAAACTTGTTCAGCAGGTCTGCCAGAGCCTTGTAGCCGTCGAGATCTTCAAATTCACTGCGATGGTAATGGATCGTCTGGGAGAAATTGGCCCACAGTTCGTCGCTGTGCCCCTGGCGGCTGTTCTTGCGGTTGCCTTCTTCCAGTTCCTTGCGGAAAACGTCGTCAGATTTGTCACGGCGGGCAAAACCGACCACCTTGAACTGCGGCGGGAGATCTCCTTCTGCCGCCACATTGTACAGGGCAGGAATGAGCTTGCGGTTGGTGAGGTCGCCGGTCGCGCCAAAAATGACCACGGTGCAGGGCTCTGCGCGATGGCGCTGAAGCAACGTCTCTTGAAAGGGATTTTCCAGTTCAGGCATGATGGGAAAGGGGCAGGGAGAGTAGCGCACCCCCTACGGCTGGCAACTGTGGATGCAAGCCCCGGGCCAGGACATGGATGAAAAGGGTTCATGGATGGGATGAAAGGCGCCTTTGAAAAGCCTCAACCTGTTCAACAGGTTGCGCATGGGCCACGATGATGGGAAAAGTTCGCATCCCTTCCTATGGCTACTCCCCACACGAACGACAATGAAACGGATCATGCCGCGGTCCGAAAATACGCGTCCATGCTGGTCGTTCTAGGATTCGCAATCGGAGGGTACGCTTTCTGGAAGAACCGCGAAAAAGCCTCGGCCCCTGCTGTCGCAGCCCAGGCAGGCATCCAAAAATCTGATGCGCCTGCTGCTGCCAAAGGCAAACGCCCTTCCATCAAGGCCACCTTCAAACTGGATGTCCCGGAGACCGCCGTCACCACCGACTCTGTGCGCCACGAGATCCGCGAATGGCTGGACAAAACCTTCCAGATCGAAGGCCTGACCCCGGAGCCCGCCCACTTGCCAAAGGACCGCTGGTCCGCCTTTGTCAAAGCGGCCATCGCCCTGGAATGCGGCGCTCCAGATGCTCCTCCCCGGCAAAAAATAGCCGATATGGCCCGCGATCTGGTACCGGTGGCGCACGAGCACCCCGTCAGCGCCTTCCTCGTCGGCATGCTGACGATCCGCCAGCCGGGTAGCGAAGCCTTGCTGGAAAAAGCGTTCGAGGGACTGGAATCACAGGCAGGCATGGAAACCCTGGCCTTTCACGCAGCGGCCGGGCTCGCCCTGGCATCAGGGGAGGGCACAGGCGAAGAGACCGTTAAAAAGCGGGTGGATCAGACTCTGAAAGCTCTGCGCAAAGCTTTGGATACCGAGGCTGGCTTCTCCAAAATGCCCGATCGTCTTGCTGCTTATTTGCTGATGAGCGGCCACATCAAAGGCTTCTTTGAGGCCATGCATGAACCGTTCTGGGAAGAGGTGTCCAAAACTGAATCCGCCAAACCCTGGGTCAAAAAATGGATCGAAGGTCTTCACTGCCTGCAAAAGGGCTGGGACGCACGTGGTGGCGGCTACTCCAACACCGTCTCTGACGATGGCATGGCCGTCTTTAAACATGAGTCCGAGAAAGCCCGCCGTCTGCTCACCCAGGCCTGGGAGCTCAACCCGCAGGATGCCAGCCCGGCGGTGACACTGATTTACAGCTCCCTCTCGCTTGGCCGCGATACCGCCCCCCAGGAAATGCGGCGCTGGTTTGATGAAACTTTAAAGCTGCAGGTGGACGTGGCCGAGGCCGCGCAGCACATGCTTTGGGGCCTGCGCCCGCGCTGGTTCGGCAGCCATAAAAAGATGGAAGATTTCGGTCTGGCATGCCTGGAAACCAACCGGTTCGACTCCGGCCTGCCGTGGGTGCTGCTACAGGCCCACCGCGATGCTGCCTCCGAGTGGGATGTGCCAGATGAGTACTTCCAAAAGATGTACTGCTACGACCGCCTGCAGGCTTTGTTTGAGGGGGCTGAAAATGAACCCAAACGCG
>DASWXG010000243.1:0-4598 GCA_036405615.1 Prosthecobacter sp.
ATTGGGCCAGCTTTTGCGCTTCCTTCTGCCGGGACTTTTCCCGGATCTCCACCCGCGAGAGCGGTTTGGTCATGGGGCGCAGGTGCTCCAGGCTGACCGGGGCAATATAGAGCGTCTTCTTCTCCTCGGCCTTTTTCCAGACCTCCGGTGAGGGATTGCGCCATACCCGCAGGAAGGGGTCATGGTTCGGATCCGTCTTTTTCAGATCCGTGGCGTGTTCAAGAAAGGGAGAAGGCTTGGCGGCACCGGCTTTGGCCAGACGTTCTAACGATGCGCAAGAAGGCAGCAGAGAGAGAACAAAGAGGCAGCAGCAGAGACGGGTGAATGGCATTTTTTGGAGCAGGAATGGACTCGATGGGAGGAAATCGTTACCTTTCGACCATGAAACCGCTGATTTGTTCCATTTTCGTTGGCTTTCTTACTGTATTCGGCCACGCGCAGGAACCTGGATTTGGCCGGTTTGCAGTCGCCACAGTCCATCCTCTGGCAACCGAAGCCGCCAAATCAGCCTATGAGAAAGGCGGCAATGCCGTAGATGCAGCTGTGGCGGCAGGGCTGACGCTCGGGGTGGTGGACGGCCACAATTCTGGCATTGGCGGCGGTTGTTTCATCTTGGTGCGGGCTGCGGATGGGGCGGTGACTGCGCTGGATGGCCGTGAAATGGCCCCAGCCCAAGCCCACCGCGACATGTATGTCATCGGGGGGAAACTGGAGGATGAAGCGAGCAAAACCGGGGCCCTCGCGTCGGGCGTGCCAGGGGCGCTGAAGGCTTATGAACTGATTCTCAAAAAGCATGGCAAGCTTTCTCTGGCTGATGTGCTTCTTCCGGCGGCAGATCTGGCAGAGAAGGGCTTTCCCATTGATGCGGTGTATGCTCGAAAACTGGCTGCTACAGCGGACAAACTCCGGCTTTTTCCGGCGGCTTCCGCCATTTTTTTGCACGCGGACGGCAGCCCTTTGAAAAAGGGCGAGGTGCTGGTGCAGAAGGATCTGGCAAAAACTTACCGGGCCATTGCGGAACATGGAGCGGACTGGTTTTACAAAGGAGATTTTGCCCGCGCGGCAGCCGCCTGGATGAAGGAGAACGGAGGGCTGATGACGGCTGAAGACCGAGCTGGCTATCGGGCGGTGGAGCGGGAAGCCATCCGCACCTCTTATCGCGGTTATGAACTGGTCTGCATGCCTCCGCCCAGCAGTGGCGGCGTTCATGTGGCCGAGATTCTGAACATCCTGGAGAACTTCCCGCTTCGGCATTTTCGGGAAAGCAGCCGGGTCCACCTCACTACGGAAGCCATGAAACTGGCGTTTGCTGACCGGGCTCACTGGCTGGGAGACCCGGATTTTGTCAAAGTACCACGCGGCTTGGTGGACAAAGCGTATGCCCGGGACCTGGCCGCCAAGATCAGCCTCGACCGGCAGATGCAGGTGCCCGGCCATGGCATGCCACCGCGCTGGGAAGGCGATGTTTATGGCAAACATACAACGCACCTCTCGACAGCCGATGCTGACGGAAACTGGGTGGCCATGACCCAGACCATCAACACCGCGTTTGGCAGCAAGGTCGTGGTGCCGGGCACCGGTGTGTTGCTCAACAACGAGATGGATGACTTTGCTGTGCAGCCGGGTGTTCCCAATGCCTTCAAACTGGTGGGAGCGGAGGCCAATGCCATCGCGCCTGGCAAACGACCGCTTTCCAGCATGAGTCCCACGTTGGTTTTCAAAGATGGGGCGCCCTTTCTTAGCGCTGGTGCGGCGGGCGGTCCCACCATCATCACCCAGACATTGCTATTGATCAGCCATGTGATCGATGACGGCATGGCCCCTGGTGCGGCCCTGGCTCAGCCCCGTTTTCATCATCAATGGAATCCAGATGAACTCAAAATCGAGACCAAATTCCGGGAGGCCATCCGTGCTGAATTAAAGGGCCAGGGCCATGTGCTGGATGAGACTGCCGGGTTCGGGGCCTGTCAGGCCATCCAGTGGGATGCCTCCCGCAAGCTGCTTGTTCCGGCCCACGATCCCCGGGTGCCAGGCAGTGCCTCAGGCGTGGGGCCTTAAGGTCTGGCCATAAAAGCTTTTGGACGATCACTCAAGCTGCTACATCCACCTCAGGTTTGGCCGGGGCCTGCACGATGGGGATGGATGTGGTGCGAGAAGTCGGAGGTGCCACATAGCGGGGCTTCTGCGCCTCTTTTTTCATGCCGCCGATCAGCACCACGCGGATGGTGTCGAGCAGGATCAGGAGATCGAAAACCACACCTGCGTGCTTCAGGTAGTAGAGGTCATACTCCAGCTTGCAGCGGGCGTCATCCGTGGTGGACCCGTAGGGGTAGCAAACCTGCGCCCAACCGGTGAGGCCGGGGTGGATCATGTGACGCTCCTCGTAAAAAGGCAGTTCGGCCGCGAGGGATGCCACAAAAGAGGGCTGTTCGGGACGCGGGCCCACGAAGGACATGTCTCCACGGAGAATGTTAAAAAGCTGCGGAATTTCATCGATGCGATACTGCCGCAGCAGCTTGCCACCTGGAAATACGCGCGGGTCTTTGGTACCTGTGGACCATTGAGGACCGTTCACCTCGGCATCCGTCCGCATGGAGCGAAGCTTGAGAATTTTGAACTTCTTGCCGAAACGGCCGACGCGTTCCTGGGTGAAGAACAAAGGACCTTCAGGGGAGAAAATCTTCACCAGGGCCATCCCGGCCAGGAGCGCTGGGGAGAGGAGCACGAGCAGCATCAGCGAGGTGACGACGTCAAAGCTGCGCTTCAGTTTGCGGAAATAGAAGTCCCGTGGGGAGCTTTCGGAATGCATCAGCCACTCGTTGGTCACGAGATGGAGAGGAACGTACTGGAGGTATTCCTCACAGAGGCTGATGAGAGGCGTGCAAGTCACCCCGGAATAGCGAAGCTGGCGCAAAAACGGGCGTGAATAAGGATCTTCAAGCCGCCAGTCAGCAAACACCAGGCGGTCAATCTTGTGCCGGCTGATCACCGAGGCTGCATGCTTCAGCCGACCCAGGACTTTGGAACCTTTGGCGCTTTCGCGAACCGAGAGTGTGCCGACAAATTCAATGCCGCGCGGTTTGAGCTCCAGCAGTGACTGGTATTCTTCCATTTCGGAAGGCGTTTCGACCACAAAAGCCACCCGCTCCGGAGCGAAGCGGTGCTTGTTGAACATGATCCAATGATGAAACAGGAGAGACGGATAGGCCGTGCAGAGGCCCAGCAGCATGAAGCCGCGTCCCACCCGGTTTCCAAAGTCCACATAACCCGCCACCACCACGGCCATCGCGGCGGCGAGACAGGCCAGGGTGAAGAACAGCCCATGCACAAAAAAACGGGATCTGCCACGGGACTCCACGGAATACAAACCGAGGATGTAGTTGGCCGTCACGAAGACGAGGCTGCCCAAAATGATGGGAACTGCAAAATGATCCAACCGCCAAAACGTCTGGAAACGTATGTAGTTGGCGACGAGAAAGCTGAATACAAAGATTAGTCCATCGCGACCGCCACGTCGTGCGATGGACATCCAATGACTTGTTCCTGGGAGAAGCATGAACGGGAGATCGGGTGGTGTCTTGAGAAGGCACCACCATTAAAAATACTGCAAAATCGGCCCGTAGTTACTGTCTTTCTTCTGTCAGTGCAAATAACCTCTGGAAATAGGAGTCCGCGCAACGAGGCCAGGAAAACGCTCTTGCATACTGGCTTAGGTCGTTTTCATTGGGTGGTGTGACGAAAGCGGCACGCAAAGCCGAGGCGTAGGCCTCAACATTCCTTCCCCGGGAAAGGAAACCGCCGCCAGGAGAAGGGCCGGTAACTTCGGAGATGCCCCCCACATCTGTGGAAACCAGGGGGCGACCGCTGGCAAACGCTTCCAGGAGCACATTAGGTACGCCCTCATTCAGACTGGAGAGGCAGACCGCATCGGCCGCCTGCATGTAGCGGGCCACTTTTTCAGGTCCCAGCCGGCCCGGGAAAGTGACTTGGCTGGCCGCAAGCCCCCCATTTTGGCAGCGGCTGCGGACGTCCTGCTCCAAGGGGCCGCTGCCGATCAGCACCAGATGAAGGGGTTGCTCCCGGTTGACCTGAGAAGCGGCATCAATCAGCAGATCAATGCCCTTCACCGGCAGGAAGTTGCCCACAAAGACGAGGATTTTAGGGGGCTGGGGCAACCCCAGTTCCTGCCGCCATGCGGCCTTGGACTCCGGCCGGAAGGTCTGGATGTCCACACCATTGTAAACGGTGCTGACATGGGCGGCGGGGGCCCCGGCACGCAGAAGGTGCTGGCGCAGGTCTTCGCTGCGCGTGATGACATGGGCACGCTGGCAAAGGTCCAAAATAGCCTTCTTGCGAAACGGCATGTCGAGGTACTGATGAACGTCGGAGCCCTGGGCGACCGCCAGCAGTGGCAGGTGGGCCAGTTCCGGAAGCTGATGTACCGCACAGGCATCCGGGAACAGCCAGGGGACCAGCAAGGCATCTGGCTGCCAGCCTTCCGGCAGACTTTTCAGAGCACGGCGGATTCCCATGGCATACAGGCGGTCATTCAGCCCACCCAGTTTGGGAATGTAGGGAACCCAATGATAACTGGGGTT
>DASWXG010000244.1:0-3800 GCA_036405615.1 Prosthecobacter sp.
GCCCCCGGGATCGCTGGCCCAGCGCAGCCGCACCTCCACCTGGCTGCCACTCAGCGTCTGCAGCGTTAAGTGGCGAAAACCGACCTCATCATAGTAATGCAGCGTCGGCGCCTCCTCGGCAGCTGTCAGGCGGGAAAGAGCCGCCCCGAATCCAAGGGCAAGCAGAGCACGGAGGACAGGCACACTCGAAAACAGTTTCATGCAGGGAGGTGAGATTCTCAAAGAACGCTCTCTCAAACGCAAGAATTAGAAAATCAGGCTGCCAAGCAGCCTATATAATTACCAGGTTCTCATCCAGACTGCTGGAAAACGGCCCGATTTTGCCGCGACTGCCTCGGATTGAGGGCCTCTCTCATGCTCGCGTAGTGTAATTGTCATTTTTGACGCTTTTCATAAACCGCTGCAAATCAGAAATCTAGCGGAAATTCCCGTCTAAATAATTATCAAATTTACAATTTTATGAGTTAAATCTGAAAATAGGCTTGCAGTGATTCTAACTTTTGCCATAATTACCATAGCAATTGAGAACATCACTAGCAGCCATGAAAACACTCATCCGCCTCGCTCTTACCGCCGCCCTCTTCGGAATCGCTTCCGCTGCCAAGGCCCAGACCGGATACTACGCTTCAGGTTACTACGCCGCCCCCCAGGCGCAGGCCGCTTACCAGGCCAACCAGCAGGCCTGGGCTCAATATCACGCCCAGCAGCAGGCGAACGCCCAGGCCTGGGCCGCCTACAACGCCCAGCAGCAGGCCAATGCACAGGCTTGGGCCGCTTACAATGCCCAGCAGGCTGCCGCCCAGCGCGCCGCCGCAGCTCCCCGCCAGGCTCCTCCTGCCCCGGCAGCCTCCAACTCTCAGATCCGCTTTGACGGCCGCTTCGCCTCCGTCGGCCAGACCGCCCCTCAGGCCCTTCAGTTCGCCGTTTACGCTGCCAACACCCTGCAGAACAAGCCTTATGTCTTCGGCGCCGGCCATCGCAACATTGAGGACAGCGCCTATGACTGCTCCAGCAGCACTTCTTTCATTCTCATGAAGGCAGGATTGCTGGACCGCTGCCTGTCCAGCAAGGAGTTCGCCAACTATGGCCAGCCTGGCCAGGGTCGCTTCATCACCATCTGGGTCAAGCCTGGCTCCCATGTTTTCATGACCATCTGCGGTCTTCGCATGGACACCTCCGGTGAGCACACTGGCGAAGGTCCCCGCTGGCGCACCAAGGGCCGCAGCTACAACGGCTTCAGCCCTCGTCATCCTGTTGGCATGTGATTCTCATTTTTGCAACTCGATTATCACACCCGTAAACAACAGTTCATTCAAATCTGAAACTCACCCGGTAAAGCACCTCGAAAATCTCAAAATTACGAATCATATGAAGACACTCTCCACCACCTCCGCCGCCGCTTCCGCCTCCAACAGCGCTGAAATCTCCCTCGGCTGGAACGCAATGCCCGCCTACGGCGAAGTGATGACCACCCTGGTCGGCACCGCCCACACTGACATCCTCAGCACCCTGAAGACCGAAAAGAAGAGCATCATCTCCTCCTTCTGGAGCACCCTGAGCAACCTCAAGTAATCCTTCCTGGCGGGCAGCCCTTCCCACCTTGCGGTCCACCCGCACCGCAGGTAAAGCTCCCCTCCCCGCCATGCAGGTTCTCCGCTCCATTGACGCCCTTTCCACCCTCCCCGGCCCGCTGGCACTCGCAGTAGGCGTTTTCGACGGTCTTCACCTTGGACATCAGGAAGTCATCCGTGCCGCCCAGGAGCATGCCACCCAGCACCACGGCACAGCCGTCGTCGCCACCTTTGATCCCCATCCGGCCCAGGTGCTTCGCCCCGGTGCCGCCCCCAAACTTCTCTGCGGACAGCGGCACCAGCAAGTTGCCCTTTCCCAAATCGGGATCTCCCACCTTCTGGCCTGCCCCTTCACCCCTGCAACGGCGCTGACCCCGGCGCGCGACTTCATCCTGCAGCTCATTCGCTCCTCTCGCCCGCTTGGTTGCATTTCAGTGGGTTACACCTGGCAGTTTGGTCACCATCGCGAGGGAGACATCCACCTCCTCATGGACCTGGGCCAGCAGCACGGCTTCGCCGTCTACGGTGTCCCCGCCGTCAAAGTCGACGACGAGGTCGTCAGCAGCACTCTCATTCGCGAAGCCATCACCCAGGGAAAATTAGACCGCGCCGCGCGTTTTCTCGGCCGCGAATATTCCGTCTTCGGCACCGTGATCGAGGGCCGCCGCCTGGGACGCCAGCTCGGCTTTCCCACCGCCAATGTGGATGTCGAAAACGAGCAGCTCCCCCCGCTGGGCGTGTATGCCGTGCAGGCACGCATTGGCGAGGCCTGGCTGCCTGCGGTGGCGAATCTCGGCCGCCGCCCAAGTGTGGAGGCGCATGCCGAGCCGCTGCTTGAGGTACATTTCCCTAACTGGAGCGGAGATCTTTACGGCCAGGATCTCGAAGTGCGTTTCACCCGCTTCCTTCGTCCGGAGATGAAATTCGGCGGACTCGATGAGCTGAAGACCCAGATTCAGCGTGATGTGGAAGCAGCCATGGGATGACCCCATCCGCCCCCTGGCAAATGGACGCTTTTTGTCCACGAAAACAAGGGTGTACTTTCATCTTGTCCATAAGGCCACGCTTCGTGTAGTCTGACGTTAACTCATTCTGCCTTATGAATCCGCCGCCGCCTGGGAGCCCACCACCACCGAACCCGCAGCAGCCGCCTCATCCCGGGGCCACGCAGCCGCTGCCTCCAGGCTACACACCGCCACCGGGTTACCCGCCGCAGATGCCGGGGTATCCCCAGGGCTATCCTGCGCCACAGGGTTATCCGCCGCAGATGCCGGGCTATCCCGCAGGTTATCCCATGCCGCAGGGCTATCCTCCGCAGATGCCGGGTTATCCTCCGGGCTACCCCATGCCGCAGGGTTACCCACCGCAGATGCCAGGGTATCCTCCAGGCTACCCCATGCCGCAGGGTTATCCGCCGCAGATGCCCATGCCTGCGGTGATGCCGCCTCCTGCGCCTGGTTCTGGCTCCGGAGGTGTGCCCGTGGCTTCTCCGATTCCGGCCACCCCCGCTCCTGTTCCAGCCTCAGCTTTTCCTGCCGCCGCACCTCCCGGAGGCCCAGTGTCCGTGGCCATGCCCGCGCCTGCCACGCCGATGGCCATCTCCGTGGTCGACTCCGTTCCTGGCGACAGTGACGAAGGAGTGGCGGTTGTCATCCCAGGTCTCCCAGACCATGTCGATGGTGAAGTGTATCATCCCCCCGCGCTGACTCACATCGAGACGGGCCCGCCGCCGAATGCCTTCGTGCAAATGTGGCGCAAGATGGGCGCCAGCTCCCTGCTGGTGAGCATTTTGGTGCATGCCGGTCTCGGCGTGCTGGCCTTGTTCATTGTGTTCACCACCGGTGTCATGGACAAGCAGGTGGACTTCCTGCCCGGAGGCGGCACGGCGCAGGGCAAGCAGGCCAGCTCCGACCTGCAGCACAAGGTGCAGCAGAAGAAGCGCAGTTCGATCAACAAGACGATGCCGATGAAGAAGTTGGTGAGCACCAGCATGAACTCGGCGATCTCCCTGCCTGAGGCACCGCCGGACTCACTGGACATGCCTGACGTCAGCGCGATGCTGGGCGGTGGCTCGCTGGGCGCCAGCGGCGGCTTTGGCACCGGTGGTGCCGGTGGCGGCTTTGGCAAAGGCATGGGCCTGGGCGGAGCGGCAGGGTTTGTGACGCTGCCCCCTTCCATGCGCAGCCGGTGCTCCACGCAGGAGCGTCTTGAGAAGCTGCGCCAGAACGG
>DASWXG010000245.1:0-2182 GCA_036405615.1 Prosthecobacter sp.
GGATAACGCTCAGGACGCACCGGCCAACCAGCTCATCAGTTATGACGTCAGCAACGATCCTTCCATTCTGCAGGCCGGGTCGTTTGGGAGTGGGGGCTTCGATGCGGACGCCCGTGGAGCAATTGTCCTGGCAGTGACGAACATGTTCTATGCCTTTGAGGACGAACTGATAAACACGCCCACCAATGAGTACACCAGCGCATTTCAAAGGGCCGTCTGGGGAGTGACCTACGGATACCGGGTTTGGGGACAGTCTGGACCGCTTACGAGCGATGTGATCGATACGATCATCACGAATTATGACTCGTTCATTCAAGATGAGCCTTTGATTGAGGATTTCCTGCTTTCAGCGCTGACCACTCCTACAGGAGACAGCACAGTCTATTTCGGCAACCCGACAAATGACCCAACCCTGCAGCCAGTCATGTTTTTCCCAGTGGCAGCGGTGCCAGAGCCTTCCGCCTTCGTTTTCGCCAGTATACTGGGGCTTCTCTTTGTCTCCAGACGCAGGCGGAATTAAGCGGTCCACGGCTCAAGGATCAAGATTGGATTGGAGGTCAGGGCAGTTCCAAAATGAACTTGATCCCGAACTGGTTCGCAATACGCTCTCGCCCCCCGACCACTCTGGTAAGAAGAGTGGCCGACGTTTGTGAAGTTTCCCGTCCCGAAGGATGTCCGCCCTTTACGCCGCCACACTCACCGCCTTCAAAGCTCAAGGCTGGCACTACCGCGAAGTCTCCGGCATGGAGGTCATTGAGGCGGATTTTGAGGCCCACCACACCAAGGTGCCTCTGCATGTACAAGTCTATGGCGATGCGAACATTGCCAGCGTGGTGGCCGTGGCCGGTGTCCAGGTGCCTTCCAGCCACCGCCTGCCTGTGGCAGAGCTGATCATGCGCACCAACAAGGAGCTGAATCTGGGCAACTTCGAGCTGGATTGGGACAGCGGCGCTGTGATGTTTCGCATCAGCAACATTTTTCCTCCTCATCGCAATGATGAACGCATCATCGCCAGCATGGTGCACAGCACCATTGCCGAGATGGACCGCATTACCGCTTTCCTCGGCGAGATCTGCAACACGCCCAAAGGCGAGCTGATCTTCCTGCGCGTGAGCGAGCTGATGAAGCGCGAGGAACTGCTGCCGCCTCCGCCGCCGGAAGAACCCGGACAGGCTTGACTTGAGCGGCCCGCCACTGCGCGCCAGGATGATGGGGCGTTTTCATTTCGTCCTGCCTCCCTGCCATGTCCGCTGCTGCTGCCGTCACGCGTTTTGCCCCCAGCCCCACCGGCTGGCTGCATCTGGGGCATGCCTATGCCGCGCTGTTTGCTGAAAAAGAAGCCCGGCGTCTGGGCGGGCGCTTTTTGATCCGCCTGGAGGACATTGATGGCACCCGTGCGCGTCCGGAGTATGAAGCCGCGCTCTTTGAAGACCTGGCCTGGCTGGGCCTGACCTGGGAGCAACCGGTGCGCCGCCAGTCGGAGCACACGGCGGATTTCCAGCAGGCGCTGGACCGCCTGCGCCAGCTTGGCCTGCTGTATCCCTGCTTTTGCACGCGCAAAGAAATCCAGGAGGAGATTGCCCGTGCAGGCCAGGCTCCTCACGGGCCAGACGGGGCGCTCTACCCCGGCACCTGCCGCCTGCGCAGCGAGGATGAACGCACTGCCCTCCTGGCCCAGGGCCTGCCGTATGCGCTGCGTCTGGATGTGGCCAAGGCCGCAGCCCTGGCGGGGCGGGACCTGAAGTGGACAGATGTTTCACGCGGCCTGCAAACCGCTGCACCGGAGATCTTTGGCGATGTGGTGCTGGCACGGAAGGACACGCCTGCCAGCTATCATCTGGCGGTGGTGGTGGACGATGCTTTGCAGGACATCAGCCTCGTCACGCGCGGGGAAGATCTTTTTGAAGCCACACATCTGCACCGGCTTTTGCAGGAACTGCTGGGGCTGCCGGTGCCGGAGTGGCATCACCACCGCTTGATCGTGGATGATAACGGCCGCCGCCTGGCCAAGCGCGACCACGCCCGCGCGCTGCGCACACTGCGCGAAGAGGAAGGCTGGACCCCGGCGGATGTGTGCCGTGCGTTGCAACTGGAGTGGCGGTGAAGACCGGTGGCCGCTGCGGTGTTGAATACGTCTGGGAGGGCGGGGGAGAAACGGGCTTGCGGTCATACGGACAGGCCC
>DASWXG010000246.1:0-4569 GCA_036405615.1 Prosthecobacter sp.
CTCCATGATCCTCGGCGGCATGGGGCCCATGGGCGAGCTGACCTCGGATGCCGCCAAAGTCTTCGCCAGCGCGTATGCCTTGTTTAGCGGGCTGGTGTTCATCTCGGTGATGGGCATCATGCTCACCCCGGTGGCGCACCGTGTGTTGCACGTGTTTCACCTGGATGAAGATGAAGACGGAAACAATGATTCCAAACCCTCCCCATGAGCTCACCTGAACGTGTTGTCATTGTCGGTGCCAGCGACCGCCCGGACCGTTACGCGCACAAGGCCCTTCTCGCCCTGCGCAGGCACGGGCACGAAACGGTGCTGGTGCATCCGCGGCTGAAGGAGATCGAAGGAATTCCGGTGCATGCCTCTCTGGCGAATGTTACTGGTCCCGTGGACACGGTCACGATGTATGTGGGACCGGCGGCTTCAGCGGACATGGCGGCGGGTCTCATCGCCCTGAAGCCAAAGCGCGTCATCTTCAACCCCGGTGCTGAAAATGCAGAACTCCAGTCAGAGCTGGCTGGTGCAGGCATCCTTCCGCAGGAGGCCTGTACACTGGTCCTGCTGGCCACCGGGCAGTTTTAACCCCGGACACGAGCGTCTGGTTTAACCAAGGATTTGGTTAAAGAAGCGCAGCGTGTCTGCCAGATGCTCATGCCAGTAGTCCCAGGTATGGCCGCCCGGAAACTCGGCATAGTCATGGAGGATGCCCGCTCCCTTCAGGTGCCGGTGCAGCACGCGGTTATGCTCCAGAAGCTGGTCTTCCGTGCCGCAGTCAAACCGCAGCGGCGGCAGGCGGTGGGCATTTTGAACCAGGCATTCGCCCACGGCGAGCGGCTCGGCCTCGCGCAGGGCAAACTGTTCGGTGGTTTCTTCCACAAAGCCCTGCATGTCCCCCACGTCCGTGCAGCTGCTGTGGGCGCTGATGCCTGAGAAAAGCTCTGCGTGCAGCGCGCCCAGACGCATGGCTCCGTAACCGCCCATGGAGAGTCCGGCGATGAAACGCGGCGCACGCAAAACACGGGGTTCCACGAGGGCTGCCGCCGCAGGTACTTCCTCCACAATCCACCGCCGGTGGTCGGCCGTTTCGTGCTGCGCGTAGCCGCTGCCGTCACCCCACAGGCCGTCGGAAGGCATGGCCAGCACCATGGGGCGCACGCCTTCATCTTTCATGAGCCGCTCCATCACTTCATGCGCGCCGCCTTTGAAAAGCCACGCCCAGTGGCTGCCATAGACACCGTGCAGCAGGATCACCAGCGGCAGCGGGCCCGCAGGCGCTCCGGGCGGGACATAGAGGGAGAGGTCGGCACGGCGGTGAAGGGCGGCGGACTTGACCGTGACAAAGGAGATGCCGGGCGGCGTCAGCGAAGGCTGGGAAACTTCAAGCGTTCGAAAGGGCATGGGCGGAAAATGGCCCGCCAGCAAACACGCAATGCCTGCCCCGGCAAGGGGCGATGCTACTGTGGTCTCAAAAAGAGACCAGACAAAAGCCGCCCGGATCAGGGCGTTGGTTTCCTGTCTGCAAAATCTGCACCTCTTTGATCTCATGACACTTCCCGCCCTTTCCAGCCGCCGTTCCTTTCTCTCCCGTTCTCTCCAGGCCGGTGCGGCCCTGACGGCAGCGCCCTGGGTGGCGAAGGCCGCTGCTCCCGAAGTTAAGATCCTGGAGACCACCGTCATCTCCCGCCAGCCGGAATTTTATCATGGCTGGCCCACCGTCGCCCGCCGGGCCAATGGTGAGCTCTGGGTGGTTTGCTCTGGCGGACGTGAAGAGCACGTCTGCCCTTTCGGTCAGGTGGTGGCCATGACCTCGCGTGATGACGGTGCCTCCTGGACCCGCGCCCGGGTGCTGCATGACAGCCCCATGGATGACCGGGATGCCGGCGTGCTGGAAACGGCCAAGGGTACGTTGCTCGCCACCACCTTCACCTCCCTGGCCTATGAACCCTCCCTGGCGAAACAAGATAAATCTGGGGTTAAGCATGCCATGTGGAAGGCAACCCAGGATTTTCTCACTCCCGAACAGCGCAAGGCGGCCCTGGGTGAATGGTTGCTGCGCTCCACCGACGGCGGCATCACTTGGTCCGCCCCGATTGCCACGGTGGTGAACAGCCCGCATGGCCCTATTCAATTGAAAGATGGCCGTCTGCTTTATCCCGGCAAGCAGCTCTGGACCGGGGATAAAAAGATCGGCGTGGCAGAGTCCAAGGACGATGGCCTGACCTGGCAGTGGCTGGCGGAGATTCCCGCCCGCGAAGGCGACAAGGTCCCGGACGGGTACCATGAACTGCACGGTGTGGAAGCTGCCGACGGAACCCTCATCGTCCACATCCGCAACCATAACACGGCCCACAAAGGTGAAACCCTGCAAACGGAGTCCAAGGACGGTGGCAAGACGTGGAGCACTCCGCACTCCATCGGTGTCTGGGGGCTGCCTTCCCATCTCCTGCGCCTGCGTGACGGGCGTCTGCTCATGACCTACGGCCACCGCCGCAAGCCCTTTGGCAACCAGGCCCGTCTGAGCACGGACAACGGCCAGACCTGGGGTGAAGCCATGATCATTTCCGGCGACGGCATCGGCGGGGATCTGGGCTACCCCAGCACCGTTGAACTGGCGGATGGCACCCTGCTCAGCGTCTGGTACGAAACCATGAAGGAACCCAAGCGTGCCGTGTTGCGCATGGCCAAATGGAAGGTGGGGTGAAGCACCTGCTGCTGTTGGTAACCGCTCCGTTCCGGCCAGCCCCGGAGCAGGGTGGCAGGCTGGCTTACCACACGCGTGACGCTCCCAAGTGCGAGAGCGGCAGGTCTGGCGAGAGAATCGTCATGCCTGCGTCCATCGCCTGGGCGGCCAGCAGGCGGTCGAAGGGATCTGTATGAACACGCGGGAGTTCTCCGCTGAGGTAAATGGCCTCGTGAGTGAGGGCAAGAGGCTCAAACTGGTGATAGGCGAATTTCCGGGGAATCCAGAGCCGGGGGATTTCCGGGAGGGGGAGTTTGCCCGAACTGTGTTTCAGCGATATCTCCCAGACACTGACATCACTAACAAAAAGTTTGCTCGAAGGGTCATCCAGCCGTGCCACCGCCTCTGCAGAAAGCAGTGAGGGCTGCTGTGCCACCCAGAGAAAGGTGCAGGTATCCAGGAGATATTTCACAGGCCCCACTCCTTGAGTTCATCGGCGTTCAGGGGAGAAAAGGCTGCCGCCGGAAACTCAAAGGGAGCCCCCTGAATATCGCCCACCTTGGGACGGGATGTCGCACGGTCTGCCTGGATCGGTACCAACATGGCAACGGCGGTTTTCCCCCTGGCTATGATGAACTCCTTGCCCTGCTCCACATCGGCCAGGTAGCGGGACAAATGTGTTTTGGCCTCATGAGTGGTAATCGTTGTCATGAGTTCAACATATTCAGACCCCTAGGTTAGTCAAGTTAGTCCAGATCGGCTATTCCGGCTTCACCGAGAAGTCACTGTCGTCCAGCGAACGCAGCACCAGTTCACGGGGCACGCAGAAATCCTCCATTTCCAGGCAGCGGAGGATGCCGTCGGCCACGTGTTCGGGACGCAGGAAGAGCTGTTTCGGGGCGGTCCGTTCGGAGGCTTCGTTCCAGAAGGCTGTGTCCACCCCGCCGGGCAGAAGGGCAGTGACACGGATGCGATGCGGGGCTGCTTCTTCGGCCAGGCCTTGGGTGAAGCCGCGTGCGCCCCACTTGGCGGCGCAGTAAACCGTCTCGCTGGGGATGCCGCGCAGGCTGGCGGTGGAGATGACGTTGATGATGTGGCCCCGGCGGTGCGGGATCATGGCGCGAAGGGCGGCCTGCGAGCCGAGGATGGTGCCTTTGAGGTTCACATCCAGCATGAGGTCGATTTCCCCTTCGGTGTAGTCGGTGATCCAGCGGTGGCGGGCCAGTCCGGCGTTGTTGATCCAGACACTCAGGTCGCCGAAATGTGCCATCGTTTCGGTGACGATGCGTGCCACATCATCGCCTCGTGAGATGTTGGCAGTGACCGCCAGCACACGGTCTTCCGGCAGGCTGCTGGCGGCTTCCGTGAGGGCGGCAAAATCCTGGTCCACCAGCACCACCCTGGCACCCCGGTTCAGCAGGGCCTGGGTGGTTGAGAAGCCGATGCCACGTGCTGCGCCCGTGACCACACAAATTTGTCCATGCAGGTTCATCCGGCATGACTTTGCCCTGCCGCACGTCTTTGCAAGCCTGCCTTCAGGTGAGGACGGTTTCCGGCAAATAGGAGCCCTGATTCACCATGCCCAGATTGGTCACCGTCACCCGGGCGATTTCACCCAAGGCCTCCTGCGTCAGAAAGGCCTGGTGAGAGGTGATGAGCACATTGGGCAGGGACAGCAGCAAGGCCAGCGTGTCGTCCTTCAGAAGGTGGCCGGAGAGATCTTCGAAAAAGATACCTTCTTCCTCTTCATAAACATCCAGGGCCACGCCGCCGAGATGGCCGGCCTTCAGCGCTTCAATCACGGCAGGTGTGTCCACCAGCTTGCCCCGGCTGGTGTTCACCAGAAAAGCGCCGGGCTTCATCTGCGCCAGCGTTTGGGCGTTCACCAGATGGTG
>DASWXG010000247.1:0-3499 GCA_036405615.1 Prosthecobacter sp.
CCATCATTGACGGCATAGCAGTCCCTAAGGGTGCGAGCCATTCTATAGGCCGCATGAGGGTCACCTCCGAGAGTTGTCAGCACTAGCAGGATATTTTTCCTGCGTTGGCGTCGCCGGATGATGGAAATCATATAATCATCCCAAGCTCGAGCTATCGGCCCTGCATATACTAAAATATCCGCGTTGTAATGGGTGGTTACCGTCTCTATCCATTGATTAATATTGTTGTCGGTGTTGCTCACGGCAGCCTTATACGAATCATGTAGTTGAAGTTTCAATAAAATATTCGCGACTCATGACTAAAATTGTGTGCTAATATTGTCTTAGTGTTCATATAAACATGTACCCCGCCGAACTCGCCGCCGCTGTCTATGATTCCGAGCCTTGCGCCCGGACATTCAAGGAGGATCTGGAAGCCCATCTTGTCGGCGGTGGAGTCGTCTATTCCTCGCCCTCGGTCTTTTTCATGATTCGGCCCGTCTGGAGGCAGTGGGGATACCAGAGGCTGACAAACCCGTGGGAGGTGGCACCGGATGGGGATTGCTGGTGGGTTTACCTGCTGGCTGGAGACTGGCGCGGCCACCTGCACATGATCCCCGACAAACGGCCTTTCCTGGGTTTTGAGCGGAACAACCACCCGCGTTTCGTGTTCCTGGAGCGGTTTGTGAAAAGTCGTTGCTGCCAGGAAAGGGAGTCGGTATCTTGGGGTCTAGTTCCGACATTTTATGGACACCTTCGGCGGACCCCACTTCGACCCGGGCTTGATCGGCCCGAACGGTAAACTCTCCCGCCTGCACAAGGGCAGTGGCGGTGATGGCGGCATGAAGAAGATGATGGCGCAGAGTGAACGCCACTTTCAGCAGCAACTGGCGATGATGCGGGAGCAGGCCGAACGCGTTTCCCCCGCCGCCCCCAAGTTTGACCCGCAGGCTGCAGGCCCTGGACAATCCGCTGCTGAAGTGGCCGATGCGCAGGACCAAGCGCGGCGAGATGCGGCCAAACGTCGCGGCTCCCGCCAGTCCATTCTCGCAGGTGAAAACACCCTGGGCGGCAAGAAAACTCTCCTGGGATGACTGAATCCTCACAGATGGCCGAACAGGTCCTGAAGCGATACGGTGCCCTGTGTTCCGAGCGTTCGCCGTGGGTGACTGTCTGGCAGGAGTTGGCTGACTACATCATGCCGCGCAAGTTCGGCGGCCGGTCCGCAACGGCTCCAGGGACCTCCAGAGAATCCCGGCTTTTTGACACCACCGGCATTCATGCCAACGCCGTTCTTGCCAATGGTCAGCTTGCCTGGGTAACCCCTCTCTCCGGGAACTGGTTTGCGTATGGCCCGCCTGAACCGCAGAAGGACAGCGATGAGGCGAAGCGATGGTTTGACCGTTGCACCGAGATTGTCCGCTCCCTTCTGAGCAACAGCAGCAATTTCTACACGGTCATTCATGAGTTCTACCTGGACCGCGGATGTTTCGGAACCGCTGCCATGCACGTTGAAGCGGGGAAAAAGTTCGCCCTGAACTTCCGGTGCTTCCCCGTGGGCTCCTATGTCATTGACGAAGATGACGAAGGCAATGTGGACACCCTCATGACGGAACGGGACATGACTGCCCGCCAGTGTGAGGCCCGTTTTGGCGCTGACAATCTTCCCCCAAACATCCTGAAGGCCCTCGCCTCCAAGGATGTCACGGCCCAAAATCAGAAGTTCAAAATCATCCACGCCATCTTTCCGCGCCAGAAGAAGGACCAGAATCCGGACGGCGGGCCGCTGGGAATGCCGGTGGCGTCGGTGTACATTGAAGCCACTGAAAAGCATCTGATCGAGCACGGCGGTTACTCATCCATGCCTTCGATGGTGTCCCGGTACCTGGAATGGAACAACGGCCTGGGGGGGATTTATGGCTGGTCCCCTGCATGGGCCGCACTGCCCGAAGCAAAACAGTTGAACTCGCTTCAGATGTGGATGGATGCCCTTGCTCAAAAGAAGGCTTTCCCGCCCATCCTGAAGCCCTCCTCCATGGAAGGCGAGATTGATCTGTCTGCCGGTGGAATCACGGAGTATAACGACAGCGGGGCCGGTAATACTCCATTGCCGAAAGAGTTCGGTCTGGCTGGAGATTACAACATTGGGCTGGAGCGGATCCAGGAGCGGAAGAGCGCCATTCGGAAGCATTTCCATGTGGACCTGTTCGAGATGTTTGGAGAGCAGGACAAGCTCATGACGGCAACGGAGGTGAACGCCCGCCTGCGTGAGAAGGTGGTTCAAATTTCGCCGTCCTTTGCCAGGCTCACCACTGAGCTTCTGAACCCGCTCCTCCAGCGTGTTTTTGACCTGTGCCTTGAACAGGGGCTTTTCCCGCCACCGCCGCCGGAGATTATTGTCCCGGTGTCTGAAACCATGGGGGCCATTCCTTCGCCTCAGCTTTCGTATCAGTCGCGCCTGGACATCGAGCTTCGCGGCATGGGTGATGCAGCCTTTGAACGCTTCCTCATGCAGCTTCAGGGAGTCGCCACCTTTGATCCATCTGCGGCTGACAACGTCCGCTTTGACGAAGCCGTGAAGGATCTGATGTCCACCAACGGCCTGCCGTCCGCCTACCGGAGACCTGAACGTGAACGCGACGGAATCCGCCAGCAGCGTATGCAGGCGCAGCAGCAGGCACAGCAAATGGAGATGGCCGAACAGGCGGCCAAAGCGGCAGCCAACGCCAGCAAGGTCAATCCTGAAACCCTCGCTCAGCTCACCGCGCAATGACAGCCGCCCAACAAGACGAGCAGCGCACTCGCGAACGCCTGAAGAACGTGCTCGATACCGAAGACGGCCGCTTCCTGGTGGATCATTTGCAGCGTGTCTTTGGGGATTCGCCAACCAAGCAGGCACCCATTTCAGGCGACCAGATGAGGGGTCGTTTTGAAGTCATCCAGTACCTCATCAAGAACGGCCAACTTATCGCCGACAGACCCGAGTAACCCGCGTCCAACGTCATGAGATTCAGCATTCGTTATCCCCTCTTCAATCAGGCAACAGACCCCGGCAACCCCGGTG
The DNA here is from genome assembly GCA_036405615.1 of Prosthecobacter sp. Lineage (GTDB taxonomy): Bacteria > Verrucomicrobiota > Verrucomicrobiia > Verrucomicrobiales > Verrucomicrobiaceae > Prosthecobacter. Next base: position 3,044 of record DASWXG010000247.1, read on the forward strand.
GCGGCGGAGGCGGCGACAACCCGAACCCCACTCCCAACCCCGCGCCGGTTCCGGCTTTCCGCGAAAAGGTCTTCCAGGCGGACGGCTCCTTTTCTCAGGACTGGCACGCGCATCTGGGCGACGAGTTCAAGGATTCAGCCGCCAGTCTCTCCCGCTTCAAGTCGTTTCCGGATCTGGTGAAGTCCCACCTCCACGGCCAGCGCCAGCTTTCACAGGCTCGCCCTGCCATTCCTGACGACAAATCCAGCCCTGAGCAGGTGAAGGCTTTCCGTGATTACATCGGGCTGCCCGATGATGAAAAAGCTTGGGACATCGGCAAACCGGAGAAGATTCCGGATGGCGTCGAGTGGAACGAAGGTCTGGCGAAAGCGGTTTCCAAGTGGGCGCGTGACAACCACATTTCACCGAAGGCCATTCCCGGTCTGGTCGAGCAGTTCAACACCATCATGGGTGAAC
>DASWXG010000248.1:0-3883 GCA_036405615.1 Prosthecobacter sp.
TGCGCTTCTTTCCGGCCGAATCCACCACCCGGTGCAGAGTGGGTACTTCTTTGGAAGTGGCCCAACTGGAGGGTGTGGGCAGCCGCTCACTCCAGGTCAGGCCTGCATCAGAGCTGCGTTTGTAAACAATGCCCCCCTTGCCATGGCCTTTGGGATAAACGCACAGCATGGTTTTGCCATCTTCCAGGAGCACCGTGGTGGGGTGGCCCAGGTACTGACCGGCCTCGCGGTCCACCAGCACCTGCCGTGAGGTGTCAGAGGCCAGGTCCAGAGCTGGGACAGGCAAAGCATGGTCCTGTGCACGCGTCGCAGAAACAGCAGCACAGGCAGTGACTGAAAGCAGAAGATTCAGGTATTTCATTGTTTGTTAGGTTGGTTTGAAACAAAGGGAGTTCGGTGGAGGTCTGGTCTGCATCCAGCAGGCTCAGGCTTTTGGCGCTAGAGGCGGAATTCAGATCCCAGCAGGCCCATGGTCTCCAGGTCTGCTTGCAGCGCCTTTTCCTGGGCGGCATCCAGGTTGCCATGCGGCAGCCGGGCCGGACCGACATCCACGCCCAGGATTTTCATCACGCACTTGGCTGCGCCCATGTAGCCGACCGAAGCCAGCCGGGCCACCAGTTCCACAGAACGCTTCTGCTGGGCGCGGGCACCGGCCAGGTCATGCTTTTCAAACGCCGCCAGGATGCGCTGGTAGATCGGCGCGGCAAAATTGTAGGTGCTGCCCACAGCCCCCCTGGCCCCCAGAGCCAGCCCCGCCAGCAGGCATTCGTCCGTGCCCCAGAGAATGGAAAAAGCACCTTCGCTGTGATGCAAACACTGCTGGAACATCATGCCGTCCGGATTTGTGAACTTGATGCCCGCCAGGGTCGGCAGGCGTTCTTTGCCCACGCTCAAAAACTCCGGCATGGAGAGGGAGATGCCGGTGAAAGACGGGATGTCGTAGAGAAAAAACGGCGTTGAGGGAGCGGCTGAGGTTATTTGCGCACAGCAGTCTACCAGGGAGGCTACGCTGCGCGGTTTGAAATAGCTGGGGGCGAGCGCGCTGATGGCATCTGCCCCCAGTTTTTCCGCCTGGGCAGCCAAAGCGGCGACATCGCCCAGGCAGTTTGCCCCCACATGGACAATGACTTTTAATTCGCTTCCTTTCGTGACTTCCATCCAGCGCTGGGCCAGGTCCAGCCTCTCAGCCAGGCTCAGCGAATGGCTTTCTCCCGTGGTCCCGCCGATGAAGGCCGACTGAACCCCGGTGTGAATGAGGTGCGCAGCCTGTTTTTCAACGATGGCAAGATTGAGAGACCCGTCTGAGCGAAAGGGGGTGTGGGTGGCGGCGACAAGACCGGTGATGGGATGGCTGAGCATGGCAGGTAGCGCGGATATAACGCTGGAAGCGGCAACTCTGCGTCAGCGGATCAGCTGTTCTTTCCTGGAACAGGTGTGGGTGCGGCCCGCTCAGAACAATCCCGGCAGCATGAGCTGGCCGCCAGGAGGTCCAGCTTCCTCCTCCCGGCCGGCCCGGGAGGGTTTCCGGGCTTCCACGGCAATCATTTTCAGAAGCTCGCGGCACTCTTCCGCCGCTGCTGCACTGCCGAGGGTCTGGGCGCGCACAATGGTGCCTTCCAGGGCGATCATCACCCAGGAGGCGACCATTTGAGGTGACTCCCAGCCCAGACGGGCGGCCTGAAGGGCAATGAAGGACTCCAGCTCCGCCTTATAGGCACGAACCTTTTTGTTAGGCACTGACTTCCGCAGGGGGGACTCTGCCAGGGCGTTGATGAACGGGCAGCCGCGAAATCCGGGCTCACGAAACCATTCGTCCAGCGCGTCCGCGAGTGCCTCCAGGCCCGTGCCCTGTCGCAGCGGGTGCCTGTCCACCGCCTCGGCGAACCTGCCCATGAGGTTCTGGTGATGCACTGTCAGGCACTCGGCAATGAGGTCGTTCTTGGACGGAAAATGCCGGTAGAAGGACATTTTGGCGACCCCCGAGTCGGCAATGATGCGGTCAATGCCTGTAGCCCGGATGCCTTCCTGGTAAAACAGCTTCAACGCCGTGCGGACGATGCGCTCACGGGCACCGGGCGAGGATTTGCTGGCGGCGGCAGATCTCTTTTTCACAGCGATGACGGTAGCCAAGCATAAACGCGCCCGAATGTCCATCCTTCTTCAGAACCACATGGACAGACAGGACTGTCTAAGCGGAGTGCAGGCAGGCATCAAATGGCGGCTGTGAATATCTTCCGACTGGAAAACATTCTTTAGCATGCTGAAGTAAAGGGGTATGACCGCAGGCAACCGGATGAACAGCAGCACTTGGGGCGCAGTGGCAGGATGCATTTTGGTGCTGCCCTGCACGGACGTCCTCGCGCAGCAGCCACAGGCTGCCGCCGCCACGCCTGCTGAGACTGCACGTGAAGGGCGGGCGCAGGCCCAGGCTCTGGAGAAAAAACTGCCGGTACCGTCCCTCACCCCGAAGGCCAGTTTTGATCTGAGCCCGGCTCGCCAAGAACGCTTCCAAAAATTCCTTCCCAAAGCCTGGCGCAAAATGAGCCAGCGGGAGCCGCTGCATGTCCTCGTCCTCACAGATGCCGCCTCTCTGGAAGTGTATGAAGGCAAGGAGGCAGACACCTTCCCTTTCCTCTTTGCCGACCGGCTGGCCAGCCAGTTTTTTTACACAGGCGGTGCACAGCCTTTTGGCACGGCGGCCATCGCACCCGAGGTGCCGGTGATTTCCATCCGCACCATCGCCCGTCCGGGAGCTGGAATCCAGGAAGCCCAGGCCATCCTGGGATCCTCCGCCCGGCAGGCACCGGTGGATATCGTCATGCTTTGTTATGGCGGTCTGGCAGAGGCGAGTACCCAGCCCCCTGTTTTTGCCCGTTCGCTTGCTTCGGCCATCACCGCCGTGCGGGCGCTTGGAGCAGAGCCAGTCTTATGCAGTCCCTGGCTGCCCGTGGCGGACAAGTGTGAGACTGTTCTGGGCCTTGCCGCCCCGCTGGCGGATGTCGCACGTGAGGTCAGCGATGAACTCGGTGTCTTCCATGCAAACCTGGGGGACCTCTCCAGGCTGATGACCGTGCCGCAGCCACCGACTCAGGATGACGGCCAGCTGTTCGAGCGCATCGAGAAGACCTATCGCGAGTTCTTTCATCTGGATGCCTCGGGACACTATGCGCCGAGAGCCAGCCTGCACCGGCAGCTGGGAACGCTCCTTTACAAAGACCTTCTCGACGTCCCTGCCGACCCGGCCTGGAAGATCGATGAAGCAACGGCCGCAGAGACGGAACCCGGCAAGTGGCGGGTGACCTTTTCCCTGCGCAATGCGGGATCCAAAGAGGCCGTCTTTACCGCACTGCCGCTGATTTCCACAGGCTGGAAACCAGTGGAGGCCAGTCCTGGCCTGCCGGTGCCTGCCGGAGGCAGCCGCTCTTTCTCGGTTTACTACACCGCCGCCGGTCGCCCATTGCCATTAGCCGAACCGTTGCTCCGTCTGCCTGTGCTGATCAGCAGCGGCAATGTGGCGCGGGTGGAAACCTTGCACGCAGCCCCGGCACCCGCCTCCATCGTCTGGGGGCTGGAGACGCTGTTCAATCAGGAGAAGGAGTTTTTGATCGGCTGCCAGGTGGTGAATACGGACAAAAAGACGCTCAAAGGCAGCTGGCAGGCCCAGTTCGGCGACCAAAAACTTCAAGGCAGCCTGGACCTTTCCCCCCAGGCCACCCTGCCCTTGAACCTTCGTTTCAATCTTCCTCCCGACCTGATCGCAAAGAACGGTCCGGTGCCGCTGGTAGTCACGGTTAAAACGGAAAGCCAGGAGATGGTTTCCACCCGGCTGGTGCAGATCACCCGGAATCTGGGACTTGGCCAGGCGGTACCTCTGATCACCCCG
>DASWXG010000249.1:0-4177 GCA_036405615.1 Prosthecobacter sp.
ACACATCAACCGCCACCTTCCCGATTTTAGCAAACGTGCTGGCGGTTATCCGTTGCCGCGCAGTTCGTCCATCGACCAGCGCACCGTGCACAAGATGGCTTATCTCAAGTGCCTGGCCGCAGGCATCATTGACTATGCCGACAAGGATGGTCTGCCGTCCATCAACCTGCCTCAGGGCGGAGCTGGCGACGAGAGTGCTGAAGGTAACATCGAGTACCGGGGGACCGATTCTTCGCCTCTCATCAGCGAATACTGGCAGCGTTACCGTTTTGAAAGGTTTCTGGGCCGGGAGGCTGAGTTTTCCCTGACAGATTTCGCAGAGATCTGGAATCCTACCAACCAGACAATCACTGGCCAGATCACTTGCTGTTTCGAGTACAAAGGGCGCATGTCCGTCGGCTTCCGCAGTTACCCTGTGATGTCCACTGTGGAGCAGGCCATCCGTGGTATGCCCGCAACACGGGCAGGGCTTCAGGGGCGGTGGTTTGAACCGCAGACCATTACTCTCAAGCCTAACGAAATCCAGGTGATCGCGTTTCCTGCGGTTGTTTTCAGGCTGGACGGTGGTGAGGTGGGCAATGCCACCGGAGTGGATTACTATGGACAGCCTGCGAATGGCAATGACGACCGGGAAAGCCGCTATCGTCTGGCTTTCCAGCCCGAGGGGGCCTCTTCGTTCACGGTCGTGGACATGCCTCTGGCACCCGTGGAGCGTTATTACAAGAATGCCAACCTGACTTATCGCCAGCGCTTCAATGTCAGCCAGCCAGGCCTGGCCTACCGTCTCCGCCAGAAGGGCTTCGCCTGGATTGTGGGTGACACACGCGCTTCCTATTTCATCGACTACAACCAGGAAGAAATTTCGTATGAAGGCGGGTCCAGCCCCTGGGGCCGCAACTACCGCCGGTTCAATGATCCTACGGACCTGCCTGGCGAATCCCGCCCCTTCCTGTTCCCGGACGGCGGGCACAACACCATCCCCTGCCCGACACCGATCGGCAGCTATGACAGGAACCCGGACGACATCAGCATGCGTCCAAAGGACAATCCTACCAACAGCGAGATCGAGCGGCAGAAGTTCATTCAGCCCATCTCCAATTCCGGACGCTTCTACAGTCCGACTGAAATCGGCAATGTCTTTGACCCGATCATGTGGGATCCCAACGGCAAGGGCTGGTTTGACGAAGAGGTACTTTACTCTGAGCACGCGGACCTGAAGCCTTCCGTCGTTCGCATTGATCCCACCAATGCCGACCTGGATGCCCACAAACGCTTTTGTGGTGGCAACAGCCTTCGCATCGGTCGTGTGGAGCACAGCCTCTTCAGGCCTGACTATCGTGATAAACCAGACGACGGCAGGCCGAGAAACCGTGGCCTGGCTGCCACATCGCTTCTGGATCTTTTCCATGTAGGCGATGCCAATTCGGATGATTCCCGGCAGTTCCGGGGTGATCTGGTGAGAATCGATGGTCACGTCAACGTGAACACTGCCAGCAAGGAGACCCTTCGCGCGCTGGTCGCCGGCAGGCTTGGCATGGACCCGCTGCTCAAGAAAGACAGCGAACAGCCGGAACCCACGAAGGACAAGCGCACCACCATGCTGCCCCCTTCACGCAAACGGACGGAAGCCCAGGCAGATGTGATTGCCACCTCCATCATTCAGAACCGGCCCTATGTGACACCTGCGGAAGTGGCCGAAAAGGCAATCCTCTCTCCCCAGGAGGCGGCCAATCTTGTGAAAGACGGCGAGCTGCTCTCGCTGGAGGCAAACATGCCTGTTTTTGGTTATACCAAACGGGACCCGAAGAATGACCTCGTCGTTCAGCCGGAATGGACGGATGCGGCTGCCGAGGAACTTTTTGGCCGCCTTTGGAACAACAGCACAGTCAGGAGCCGTCACTTCAAAGTGGTGGTTTGCGGCCAGACCGTGAAGGTGGGGCGCGAGGGCCGGACGAATGTTGTGGCCACCCGCTCCAGGGTTTTTCATGTGTTTGTTAGGCCGGTGCGCGGTGTCGACGGGAGCCTGGAAAAGCAGGTGGTGGAAGTGATGTACTCTCGCGCCCTGTAAGGGCCGGGGAAGTTATCTCACAAAATTGGCACACGGCGCGGGTTGTCCGCTCCTGTTTATCGGCGAACTAACATTGCTCAAACAAGAGCCGCCGAGAACAATGCTGATTCACCCCTCATTTCAGTGCCGCCCGCAGCCGGGTGCCCGTAGCCAAGGTTTCTCCATCCTGGAAATCCTTGTGGTGGTCGGAGTCATGCTGCTCATGGTCGGGTTGATCCTGGGCAGCACCGGTGCCATCAGCAGCACCCAGGGCATGTCCGCTGTGCAGCAGGTGACCGCGCTGTGTGATCTGGCTCGCGCGCGTTCTCTCCGCGGAGACGGTGCTGTGCTGCTGGCCTTTGCAGGTGCCAGCCCCGGGGCGACAGGCGAGCCCTTCCGTTCGGCCGTCCTTTGTGCAGAGGACCTGACCACGGAGGATCCGAACGACTATGTGTCCATTTCGGACTGGTATCACCTTCCTAAAGGCTACGTCTTCAGCAATGTGGGCGCTGTGGATGCGACCGCCGGAGTGAATGTTTTTTCGGCCCCGAACGCCCGCAAGCTGGTCAGGCTGCCCGGCGGTGGTGCCCCTGCAGAAATGGTTTGCGTTGGTTTTGGCTCTCTGGGGGAGGTCGTCTTCCCTGAAGCTGCTGCCAGCGATGTTCCCGCCCAAGATTCTCTGCTGATCGCCGTGGCTGAAGGCCAGGCGAGTGCAGACGGAGCGCGCTCCCGTTCGGGTGGTGCGATCCGTCCGGAAGAGTGCCGCTGGTTGGCGCTGCGCCGCAATTCCGGGTCCCCTATGATTTTGCCATGACAGTGAGCCCCCCCCCTAACTCCCCAGCAGCCAAGAAGCTGCGCCGCAGAGCATCGGCCCAAGGTTTCAGCCTTGCCGAAGCCATCCTCTCGGTGGCCATTACATCCTCCAGTCTCCTTGCCGTTATCGGCATGCTGACCGGCACCCTCGGCGTCGCCCGGGAATCCAAGGAAGAAACCGTTTCCGGCGTGCTTCTCCGCCAGCTGGCCGGTGAAATCAAAGATCTGCAAGCTCAGGCGGATTCTCTGCCGACACAGCCTCCGGCCGGAAACGCGAACCAGGCCAAGCAGCCTGTCATCGTCCTGGTGGATGAGTCCATGAAGATCCTGGAGCACAGCCGTTTCGGCAGTGAAGGCGTGATGGCGAAGTACCAGTCCGGGACTTCGGCAAAATCTGCTTCGGCCTTTGCCCGCATCGACCGGATGACGGACCCGCAAAACCCGCTCATGGACCGTGTTCTCATCCGTGTGGAATCGCCAGCCTCGGCACCCGCGTCTGGAAGATCCGTTCGCAGTTATGCCGCCCTCAGCCCGAAAGGATGACCGCATGCGAGGAGCTTCGCCATCCCTGAACAAAAAATGGGAGGCAATGCATGAGGGCATTGCCAGCCGCCAGGGGTTTTCCCTGGTGGAACTTCTGGTGACCATCGCGGTGGCTTTCATGCTGATCACCGCGCTGATGCAAACCATGGTGTCCTCGCTGGATTCGTGGACCAAGCAGGAGAAACAGTTTTCCAGCCAGCGGGAAGGCCGCGCAGCCTTGCGTTTGCTGGCGGACGACATCGCCTCTCTGACGGTCATTCCCACCGGCGGTCCTCACGCTGAAGACCCTCAGGCTGCCGCAGGCCGCAAGCCATTGCGCTTCATGCTGGAGCCGGGCACCGGTAAGTCGACATCGACCTCGCGCCTTGCTTTCCTCCGCACAGCCAGACGGGCGGGCAAAGCGGGAGACAGCGGCAGAGGAGACTTGCAACTGGTCCTCTACGGTGTCGCCCTGACTCCAGATGGTGGTGCCAGCGGTCTGGAGAAGGATGCCAGCAGCCAGAAACTGATCCGCCGTGAGTTTTCGGCCGCTGAAACCTATCGCCGGTTGGAGAACCATCGCGTCGGCGGTCAGCCATTGGTGTTTGAACAGGACTGGACAGAACTGGAGCGTCCCCCCAAGCCAGCCGGAAACGGCGGTAACAATGGCGGCGGTGGGCAGGTGCAGACAGACGCGCACAATTCTGTTCTTGCTCACGACGTGATCCGTTTTGATTGCAAGGCCTTGAACACCCTGCAGCCCGGCCAGCCGCTGCCGCCTCAGCCTTGGCCGGT
>DASWXG010000250.1:0-4243 GCA_036405615.1 Prosthecobacter sp.
AAGCTGCTGGAGAATGAAATCCTGGACCAGACCCGGATGGCCACCGCAGCGGGCGACCGGCCCCGCATCACCGAACTCAATCTCCAGATGACGCTCCTGGCCGAGCGTCAGAAACCCTTGGCAACCGGAAAACTGTGGCAGCCCCCTTCCCAACAAGCCAGTTGGGATGTCTTCTCCCGCGAGGCACTGGGCAAACGCTGGAGCCTGGAGAAGACGCAGGCCGTCAAAGGATTCAAATGTGAAGGCAAAGACCTGCTCATTCTCACCGCCGATGGGCAGGAGTTCCGTCATGCCAGCACCGGCACCGCCCTGCCACGCGTCTATGCCTCCAGGCGTGTCCGGGGTTCAGGCTATTCCGTGTATTTGGTGTCTCCAGATCTGAAGCAGGCCCTCTGCGTTGTGGTTAACCGGCTGTATGAAACCATGCGCCTGCCCCCGAAGGATGTCTTCCAAGTGCCTGTCCCGGCAGCAGTCAAACGGGTGGACAAAGACACGGACCTGCTGGCGGTTTTGACCACCAGTTTCAACCGCAAGCAACTGGAACACGAAGAACGGATCAACCAGATGCTGATACCGGAAGCACGCCCGGCCACCCAAACCAAAAACGGACTTCCCTCCTGGAATCCGGATCTGATGAACGCGGTGATGTCTCACCGCATTGCCCTGAGCTATCTGGCCAGCACCAGCCCGGCCCCGCCGCCGCTCACCGCCGAGACCTTTTCACGCGAGGTCCCCAAAGCCACCTGGACCATTCTCGGCCTGGGCAAAGGCATGCGCTGGCAGTTCGACGGCAAACTGCTCAGATCCAAGACTTTCTCTGGCGAAGACGTTGACATCCTGCCCACGGAAACCGTCTGGCCCGGCCTGGTTCACGCCCGCACAATCGGGGGCCAGTCACGTTACCTCGTCGTGAGTGATGATCTCAAGGAAGCCATCCTCCTTCCTGCCTCAGCCACCTTTCCCGGGAAGCTCGTGGAGTAGGCGATGTAAAAAAATGGCCGGCGACTCATCACCGGCCATCTCATGGGGCCTGAACCAGAACAGAATCAGGATATCACCCCACCGCCTCAGCACACCGGCCGCAGAGCGTCGGATGAGCTTCGACGGTGCCGACATCTGGAAGCAGTTTCCAGCAGCGGGCACACTTCGCGTTTGTGCAGACGTCCACCTGGGCGGCGAGTTCAGCACCGCGGGTGATCTTGAGATCGCTCAGGATGAAGAACTCCTGCAGCGTTCCCAGATCGCCAAACACAGAGTGGTCGAAGCCTTTCTCCGGCAGGGTGAGAGAAACGGTGGCTTCCAGGTTGGAACCGATCTTCTTCTCCTGACGGGCCTTTTCGATGGACTGCTGGATGACAGCGCGGGCCTGGACAAGCTGGTCCACAGCGGTGCTGGCGTCGCCCGGAACAAAGGCCGCAGCAGGCGTGGGAAAAAGCTGCAGGTGCAGGCTTTCGGCATGCCCCAGATGTTCCCAGGCTTCGTCAGCAGTGAAGGCCAGGATGGGGGCCAGCAGCCTGCAAAGGGTCTCGGTGATTTCACGGATGGTTGCCTGCGAAGCACGGCGGCGCGGGCTGCCGGCGGCATCGCAATACAGACGGTCCTTGGTGATATCGATATACAGCGCGCTGAGGTCACCGGTGATGAACTGGTTCACCAGGGTGAAGACCTTGCGGAAGTCATAAGCCGCATAGGCGTCCACGGCTTCTTTGGTCAGCACATGCAGGCGCTCCAGGATCCAGCGGTCCACCAGGGTCAGTTCCGCTTTCTCCGGGGTCAGTCCTTTCTGTTCGTCATGGAGGTTGCCTAACAAAACGCGCAACGTGTTGCGGATGCGGCGGTAGTTTTCGCCGTTCTGCTTGAACAGGTCTTCGGAGAAAGGCACGTCGCTCTGGTAGTCCACACTGGCCACCCACAGGCGCACCATGTCAGCACCGTAGGTGTTGTAGTAATGGTCGGCCGTCATCGGCTTGGCATTCTTTCCGGCGTTGCCCTGGTCGCTCTTGCTGATCTTCTTGCCGCTGGTGTCCACCACAAAGCCGTGGGTGATGACGGTCTTGTACGGAGCGGCGTCACGGGCCACGATGCTCATCATGAGGCTGCTCTGGAACCAGCCGCGATGCTGGTCGGTCGCCTCGATGTACATGTCGGCAGGAGCGTGCAGTTCCGGGTGCTGGTCCAGCACGGAGACATGGCTGCAGCCGGAGTCGATCCACACGTCCAGGGTGTCATTGCCGCGCTTCGTGTCCGCAGGCAGACCGACAGCTTCAGCCCACCAGGCATCGTCCTTTTCAAACCAAAGGTTGGTACCTTCTTTGGCGACGATGTCGGCCACCTTGTTGATGATCTCCGGGCGCATGAGGATCTCGCCCGCTGCGCTGTAAAACACCGGCAGCGGAACGCCCCAAGTGCGCTGACGGCTGATGCACCAGTCCGGGCGGTTTTCCACCGTGCCGTGGATGCGGTTGCGGCTGGACGCCGGCAGCCAGGTCACCTGGTCGATCTCCTGCAATGCCTTCTGGCGGATGTCGTCGATCTTGATGAAGAACTGTTCCACCGCGCGGAAGATGATCGGCGTCTTGGAACGCCAGCAGTGCGGATACTGGTGGACATACTTTTCGTTACCCAGCAGCGCGCCTTTGTCTTCCAGGATGGCGATGATGCCCTCATTGCTCTGGAACACGTGCTTGCCGACGAACTCGGGCAGGCCGCACTCGGCCGTGTACTTGCCGTCGCCATCCACAGGCGAAAGGATTTCCAGGCCGTGCTCTCGGCCAGCCTGATAGTCATCGGCACCATGGCCGGGAGCGATGTGAACGGCACCGGTACCGGTGTCATCGGTCACAAACAAGGTATTGATGACCTTGGACGTGCGCGGCAGGAAGGGATGCTGCGCCTCCTGGCCAGCCAGGTCCTTGCCTTTCAGCTTGGTCACGGGCTGGGTGGTGTCCAGCTTGAAGCCCGTGCTGGTGCTGAAAGCCTCCACGCGGGAAGTCGCGAGAGTGAGCTTTTCCGAGCGGCCGTTTTCATGCACAAACGTGCCCGAGGTGTAATCAAACTCCGGATGCAGGGCGATGGCGAGGTTGGCAGGAAGCGTCCACGGCGTGGTGGTCCAGATGACCAGAGCAGAGCCGTTTTCCAGGGCAAACTTCACGAAGATGGCCGGGCTGGTCTTCTCCTTGTACTCCACCTCGGCTTCAGCCAGGGCCGTCTGGGCACCATAGCTCCACAGCACCGGACGCTTCATGCGGTAGATGAGGTTCTTCTCCACCGCTTTGCCAAAGGTGCGCAGGATGCCGGCCTCATAATCAGGGGCCAGGGTGAGGTAAGGGTTTTCCCAGTCGCCGAAAACGCCCAGGCGTTTGAAGCTGTTGCGCTGGATGTCGATGTACTTGCGGGCCTCGGCTTCGGAGCGCTGCCGCACCTCCACCGGAGTCAGGCCGGTGGCCTGCTTGACCACTTTGAATTCGATGGGCAGACCATGGCAATCCCAGCCAGGAACGTAGGGGCAATGGTAGCCGGCCATGGTCTTGGACTTCACAATCAGATCCTTGAGGATCTTGTTCAGCGCGGTGCCCATGTGCACGTCTCCGTTCGCAAACGGAGGGCCGTCATGCAGGATGTACTTTGGCTTGCCCTGGCTCAGTTCCTGGATGCGCTGGTAAATTTTCCCTTCCTGCCACTTGGCCAGCCGTTGGGGCTCCCGCGCCACCAGATCTGCCTTCATCGGGAAGTCAGTCTTCGGCAGAAGGACAGTGTCTTTGTAGTTTTTGGCAGGGACGGGCTCAGCGCTCATGGACGTAGATCGGGAAAAGGGGCAGAGAGACTAGACCAAGGGGGCGCACAGGGCAACTACAAGGAATAGGGCCAGCCTCCTGACCCGAATGCCGTGGCGAAACAAAAAGGCCCGCACGGGACAACGTGCGGGCCAGGGTCTAGAGTTTCAGATGTTGAAACGGCTCACTTCACGGTGCCGTGAAAACCCGCCTTGTTCATGGAGGCGAGGAGGTCAGTCTCGGTGAACTCTCCCTTCACCGTGAAGGTGCTGGCCTTGTTCTGAATGTCATACTCAGTGACGCCGGGGACGGCTTTGACCGCCTCCGTCATGGCATTCACGCACTTCTGGCAGCACAGGTGGGCTCCGGTTACTTTGGCAGAGGTCAGTTTCTTTTCCGCCTTAGGCAGGCCGGACGAGGACGTTGCAGGCGCTTCGGCTTCGGAAGATTTGCCGTAGTAACCAGCCTCC
>DASWXG010000251.1:0-2655 GCA_036405615.1 Prosthecobacter sp.
GTCGCCTTCCTTCAAGCCGTCCAGAACCTGGGTCCATTTGCCATCGGTCCGCCCGGCTTTCACCGTCACCGAGCGGGCCTTGCCTTGATCATGAACGAAGGTCTTCCACTCGGATCCTTCACGAAACAGCGCCCCGCTGGGCACCTGCAGCACTGGATCTTCATGCCAGACAGCCACGCGTACCTCCACCCGGTAACGATCCCCCAGCGTCGTGGCTTTGACAGCAGCGGGATCCGGATCGCAGAGAACAATGACCCTCTGTTCCTCCACCCCCAGGGCGGAGACCTTGGTAAAGGCAGCCGGCTCCACCCGGCGGACCGTGGCTTTCAGCGGTGCATCCCCGCCCCACTGCTCCACCGTGACTTCGGCCCCAGGGCGGATCATCACCGCATCCTGGGAAAGAATTTCCGCTTCGATTTCAAGGTCCTGGACGTCGCCGATCTCCAAAATAGGCGTGCCTGCGGCGATGAGCAGCGTGCTCTCCTTTTCAACCTTCAAAACCCGGCCGCTCAAGGGGGCTTTTACCTGCACAGGCTGGCCGCCCACGCCAGGAGCAGACATCTGAATCAGGGCCGAGCGGGCCTGCTCCAGTTCATAGTTGGCGACTTTGAGGGCGAACTCCTGCGCACGCACTTCACGCTGACGCACCGCGGACTCGCGTTCGATGTTGTCGCGATCTGCGGCCGAAATGCTGCCTTGGGTGGCATTGGCCTTCACCCGCTGCCAGTTGGCATCGGCAAACTTGGCCGAGGTGCGGGCCATCTCCAAAGTCTGCTGCACCTGCTCCACAGCCGCCTCGGTGGTAGACACGCGGGCTTCGCCCTGGGCTTTGGTGCGGGCATCCAGCAGAGGTGCGATACCCGGCTCGATGGTTGTCAGGACGGTCTCGTTGGCCTTCACCTCATCTCCCGGTTTCAGCGGCACACGGGTCATCTGGCCGTTCACAGGCGCTGCCACCACATAGCGATTGCGGATGCGGGTCTTGCCTTCCTCAGTCACGTAAACCGTCAGGGGGCCACGCCTGACGTTTGAGAATTCCACCTGGATAGGACGCGGACGAAGCCCCATCACTACCATGGCAAGCAACCCACCGGCGATGAGCCAGAGGATGATCTTGCGTAAAAAGCCGCTCTTGCTGGCGGTCTTCTTTGCCTCCCAGGGGGGTTGGGACGATTTGCCGGATTGCTCCTCAGTGGCCATGTTTTTTCCACGTTAACCAAACTCCCGAATAGAGCAGGCGAAAAGTTAACGTTTTACGCGGCTGCGGCGGATGGGTGCCCCTTCATCAAGCTTGCCCTTCACCAGCCCAGCCTCTACACCTCACTTCTCATGAAAACCTCCCTGCTCGCTTTTCTCGCCCTGGGTGCCTGCCAGCTCCTGGCGGCCGACCCAGTCTCCCTTTTCGACGGCAAATCCCTGGCCGGATGGACCGGGCAGGATGGGGCAAAACCTGGAGCGGGCTGGGTTATCGAAGACGGCAGCATCCACCTGAATGGCGAAAAAGGCGGCAACCTTCTCTCTGAAAAAGAATACACGAACTTCGATCTGGAGTGGGAATGGAAAGTCGAATCCGGTGGCAACAACGGCGTTAAATACTGGGTCACCAAAGTCGGCGGCAAAGAGTGGCTGGGCATTGAGTACCAGATGATTGATGACGCCAAGCATCCGGACGGCCTCAAGGGGGGCGACCGTACCACCGCAGCCATTTACGACATCAAAGCGCCAGAAGAAGGTAAGCCGCTAAACCCGCCCGGCCAGTGGAACACCAGCCGCGTGGTCGTACAGGACGGCAAGATTCAGCATTGGCTAAACGGCAAGCTCGTCTGCAGTGCTGACACCACCACGGATGCCTGGAAAACCTTGATCGCGGCCAGCAAGTTCAAGGGCAAAGAGGGCTTTGCCCCCGGCAAAGGCCGCATCATGCTGACCGACCACCATGACAAGGTCTGGCTCCGCAACCTCCGCATCACGGAGAAATAACCGTTCCCTTCCCGGTCTTTTTCAACCCGCAGCGCCGACAGCCGGCATGCGGGTTTTTCGTTTTGGGGCTCCAAGTTTTGCCATCTTCCGCCGCCGGAAGACCGTTCCCGCCCGAACTTTTCCCGCAACAAATTTGACACTGCGAAACTGGCACACGTAACCTTTGTTCACTCACACTCCCTCAATGCGCACGACGCCCTCCCTGCTTCCGGAGAAAGATTTCCGGTCTCACGCCCCTGGTTTTTGGCAAAACCAGCAGATCTCTCCCGAAGACTGGAACTCCGCCGCCTGGCAACTCCGCAACCGTGTCACCACCCTTGCCGGGCTGGAAAAACACCTGACTCTGACTGACGAGGAGCGTGCCGGCGTCCTCCTCAGCGGCAACAAGCTGGCCATGGCCATCACGCCGCACTATTTTAACCTCATTGACCCTGAAGATCCGGAGGATCCCATCCGCCGCCAGGTGATCCCCCGCATTGAGGAAACCTGGGAAGATCCGGATGAGATGGCCGACCCTTGCGGCGAAGACAGCCACATGCCCGTGCCCGGCCTCGTACACCGCTACCCGGACCGCGTGCTGTTCCTGGTCACAGACCGCTGCGCCAGCTACTGCCGCTACTGCACACGCAGCCGCGTCGTCAGCGGTGTGGGCGAACAGGAACTGCACACCGACTA
>DASWXG010000252.1:0-4846 GCA_036405615.1 Prosthecobacter sp.
CGTATCGCGGAAATCCACTTCGAAGCCCATCATCACGGCGCGTACCACCACCATCATGAGCACGCCCACCGCCACTCCGAGGATGGAAATGGTGGTGATGACCGAAACGAAGGAACGCTTCGGGCGCAGGTAACGCAGGGCAAGGAAAAGGGAGGCTCGGGTGACCATGGCCGCGCCCACTTTGGAGGCGCAGGCGGAAAGGTCAAAGAGTCTTCCGCCAGGGCCGGAAGGCAGATGGCGTCAAAGAGGCCAGATCAGATTTCAGAGGCCCCGGCTGCGTCCTGGGAGGCCCGGCTGCCCACATCGTAGCGCAGCTGTCCGTTTTGCAGCTTCAGGTAGCGCACCGCCCCTTTCAGCTCCTCTTCGCCCATCCCCGGCACCTGGAAAGTGCGCCCGCGCATCACCCCGGTTTTGATGGTGATGCCCTCGGACACCTTGCGTGCGAGTTCCAGCGGGCTGGAGACTTCTTTCACCAGATTCAGCCCGGCAGCTTCCGCCACCTGGCAAAGGCTGCAAATGCTCTGCGCGTTGCGCTGGTCGCGGGCGATCTGCACATCCTGTCCGCTGCCCCCGAACCAGGCCAGCGCCAGACTGGTCATGATGCCCAGGAGGGCCACCGTCATCAGCATCTCCAACAGGCTGAAGCCGGAGGCAACAGGGTGGGAGGGTTGGGTGACGGTTTTCATATCAAATGTGATAATCGTCTTAAATTGTAGAATTTAAGACGATGAAGGCAAGATGCAATTTCGCCATTTTGAAAACCAATTTACAGAAATACTATCAAATATGATAAATATATTCTAGGGCTTTTCCGGTTTCATCTGGACTGGCCCCCTGCTTTTGCCTTCATGGCAAACTTCCGGTGTGTTAGGGTCGTATTTCATGCCCATGCCTTCTTCCCCACGTTTTCTGCCGGTGAAGCAGCGGCTTCGTTCGGCAGTGGTGTGGACGTTGCTGCTGGGCGTGGCCGGGCCGGGTTTTCTCTCCGGGCAGGGGCAGGAGCCGCCTGCCTCCTGGACAGAGCGGGAAAACCGGCTGGCCAATGAATATCTCTCCCTGCTGGTGAGCCAGCCGGATTATGGCCGGGTGGTGGACCTGTTGTGGGGTCTGTATGAAAAGCACGGGGCTACCGCCTTGCTGCTGGAGAACATCACCGCCCAGGCCCAGGCCACCAAGCATCCCACCGTGCTTCTCGTGCAGGGACATCTCTACCGGCGTGCGGGGGATCTGAGAAAGGCGGCCGGCCTGTATGACGAGGTTTTGAAGACCCAGCCGCAGAACGCCCAGGCCCTGCGTGCCCGGGCTGATGTAGCGCGCGAACTGGCGGACCCCGCCACAGCCTATGCTCTCATCCAGCGCTGGGTGTCCGGCCTGGGCGATGCAGACCCTGCCAAACCGCAGGCCTGGGTGGAACTGGGCACCCTGGCTCTGGCCGCAGGAAAGGCAGAGGAGGCTGCCAAGGCTTGGGAAAGCGCCGCCAAGCTGCGCCCGGGGGATGGCAGCCTCGCCCGGCAGGTGGCGGAGTTGCTGCTGCGCGCCGGTTTTGCCGACAAGGCCGCCACTTTTTACGCCACCCTCGCCGAGCAGGAAGATCCGCAAAAGCGGCTCGATGCCCTCTACGATCTCGCCCGCATCCTGGAACATGCCGACCAGTTTGCCAAAGCGGACGCCGCCCTCGTGCGCGGCCTCGCCCTTCTGGATTTCCGCGATGCCCGCTACACGGAGTTTTTCCGCCGCCGTGTGCGCTTGCACGAACGGTTTGGCAATCTGGACGATCTGCGCCAGCAACTGGAACAGGCCGCCGCGCAGAAACCGGCCCGGGAGCAGGCCTTGCGGGACTTGGTGAAGTTCGACGAGTTCACCGTGGATCTGGACGGCCACCTCTCCGCCTTGCGGATTCTCGTCAAAGAAGTGCCGCAGGTGGACGACTACCGTTGGGAACTGGTGCGTGCACTGCTGGACCATGACGGCGCAGCCGAGGCTGCCGGACTGCTGGACTCCCGCATGAAGGGAGACGGCAGCGACATCCCCTCGGTGATCTTTCTTCGCTGTGAGGCGGACCTCCGCCTGGGCCGTCCGCAGGAGGCCGTGGCCCGCCTGCAAAAGCTGCTCGAATCTCAAGGCCAGCAGGCTGAGGTGGAAAAACAGGCCCTCACTTTCGCCCAGACACGCGCCCTGGATGCGGTCATCGAACTCATCCTGCGCAAGCGGGTGGAGCGCGATCCTGGCAAGGCCGAAGCCGTTTTTGAACTGGCCGGCTTCTACCGCAACCGCAAGGACATGGTCCAGGCGGAGAAGCTTTTGCGAGAGTTCACCGGCAAGGCGGTCACGGAGGATGAGCGGCAGCGCCGTCTGAATGATGCCGCCTCTTTCCTCGCCTCCGGCAGCGATCTCGACAGTGCCGTGGTGCTGGCGCGGGAGGCCGTGGGCCAGCCCGGGGCCGGGCGTGAAGAATGGCTGCGTCTGGCCGATCTGCTGGCTGAACATGGCGATGCGGAGGAGGCCGCCGGACTGCTGGAAAAGGCCTGGCAGGCCAGCAGCAGCGACGAAGACCGCCTGGATGTGGATGAGCGTCTGTTCTCCGTTCTGATGGGCGACGTGAAGAAGGAAACACCCGCCAGCCAGGGCACCGCAGGGGACTTCCGCCTGCCGGATGCCTTCACCGGGCGCGGCTTTGCCAGTGCCGGCGGCGCTGCTGCAGAAGCTGGGAAATCGGCCGAGTATCCGGAAGCTGTCACCCGGCAGACCCGCAAGCTGCTGGATGAAGCGGGCAAGGAGAAGGGGGCCAGCGCTCCTGTTCTGCGCGCCGCCTGGTGGGCGCTGCGCACGGAGATGCTGCCGGAGGCTTACCAGCTCTTCCTGCGCCTCCAGACGGACCCTGCCACCGGCCAGATGCGGGAGCTTTCCCTGGAGGCTGAAAAACTGCTGCTGGACCTGGCCATGGCGGACAAAAACCGGGCGCTGGCCATGCGGGTGCTGTACCGTCTGCGCCAGCGGGATGCAGCGAACAAGGTGCGCTACACCCTTCGCCTCGGCGAACTGCTGATGGAGTCGGAGCAATCTGCCATCGCGGCGGTGCAAAACGGGCGCTGGCTGAAAAACGCCCCTTCGCCGCTCCCGGCTTCCGAAGCGGCCAGGTTGCTGGAGCAGACCTACCGTGAGATTCCGGAGTCTGACCAGCTCCTCTCCGCCCTCACCCAGACCTATCTCATCCAGCGGCGGCTGGAGGATGCGCTGAAGCTCTGGCGCGAGGCGGTGCAAAAGGCCAGCGGCAGCGCTGCGGTGCCTTTGCTGGAACGGTATGCTGATCTCCTGCTGGCCCAGCGGCGGCTGGAGGACTACGTGCAGACCCAGTTGCAGATCGTCGAGCGCGAGACGGATGTGAAGCGGCGGCGCGAGGCCTTCCGCCGGTTTGCCGACCGTTTCCTGTGGGCGGCGGATGGCGGCGAACTGCCGCCGGAACTGGCCAAAGAGCGGCTGCAGATGCTGGAAAAAGCCCTGGCGGAACAGACCCGCCGCCACCCCTTCGACGGCTTTTACCATGAGGCGCTGGCGCTGGTCTTTGAGCGCGGTGGCGATGCCGGACGTGCCTTCCAAGCCATGAAGCAGGCCTACTACACCTCGCCGGAAACACCCTTTTCGTTAGGCCAGCTCCGGGATGCGGCCCTGCGTGTTGCAGATCTCAAGTCAGCCATCTATTTCCAGAAGCAGATTGCCGCCGCCGCACCGCCTTCGGAACTTGCCGCCGAGTCCCGGCATCTGGTGGAACTGCTGGAGCAGACGTTTCAAATCGCCGAGGCGGACCGCGTCCGGCGCAGGCTGGAAAGCCGCTTCTCCCAAGACGCGGCGGCGCTGGAAAATCTGGCGGAACACTACCGCGGCACCGGCCAGGACGAGGCCGAACGGCGCGTGTATGAACAGGTGGCCCGGGTGCGTCCCTGGGATGCGCGGTCACAGCTGCGCATTGCGCTGAAGTGCCTGCGTCTGGCGGATGACACAGCGGCCGAAAAGCACCTGCGCGAGATCCTGGTCCGCACCCAGGCGCAGGCCCACAAACCGGCGGCAGGCCCGCCGGAGAAGCTGCCGCTGCCGCTTTCGGATGTGCGCAAATCCGGCGCGCCCGGTCCTGTGTCGGAGATCCTGGGCCTGCTGGAAACAGTGCCCGGCCTGGACACGGCGGATGTTGCGCGGCTGCGCGGGTTTCTGAACCTTCAGCACCCGGAATTCAGCGAACTGCCGGACGCTGTGGAGCATGTCCGCCTGCGGGCGCTGGAGGAGTTGTCACGCTTGTTGTTACGCCAGAGGGACGGGGCCGCATCCGCCCGCTGGCTGGAGGAGTGGCGCTCGCCGCAGAGGGCGGCCGTCGAACGCCTGTGGGTCTTTTATTATTCGGAGGCCGGGCCGGATTTCCGCACGCTGCTGCGCCAGACACTGAAGGACACGCCCACCCTGGAGTCGCGCTTCTCCCTGCTGTGGCTGACTCTGCGCTCCCAGGGCATGGAAGATGCGCTCGCCTGGGTGCGGCTGCCGGGGCTGGCCCCGGAGGTGATGGATGAGCGCAAGCGGCTCCTGCTCGGCGTGGTGGGGATGCTGGGAGACCTGAACCCTTTCCGTTTTGCCAAGGGCACCCTCACCCAGCTGGGCGCGGCCAAAGTGCTGCCGAATGCCTCCATCCTGGAGATCACCCGCGACTTCCAGGACCAGCAGCGTTACACGGAGGCGCTGGAGCTGGGGGAAAGCCTGCGCAAAAACTCCACCGCCCTGGCGGATGACTATGCCTTCTTCCTCTCCCGCATCGCCGAATCTGCCGAGCGCTGGGACCTGGCCCGCCATTACCTCGGCCAGG